>DASXVS010000025.1 GCA_036504095.1 Armatimonadota bacterium
CGACCGTTCGCCGCTAACACAAAGACCGAAATCCTCATGTCCGCTCGACTTGCATTTCTCAGGCACGTCGCAAGCGTTCGTCCTGAGCCAGGATCAAACTCTCCATAGATTTTATCTGTATCAGCAGGTTATCGCTAACCCGCCGCTCAGTCTCGTTTAGAGGTCAAACCCTAGCCAAGAGTTTTGCTTCTTAATCCCTCCCATCAAAGAGAGAGACCAATCACTAGTTCTCAACTAGTTTCTTTGTCCTACCGGCTCCATTACAGAAACCAGCAGGCTCACCAGATACGCTGCTCGATTGTCAAGGTGCTAAGGCATTGCCACCCGGAGTGGCATGCGGCAGTATAGCGTTACCAAGTGCCGTTGTCCACTCATTTTTCCACCCGATTTTTGGGCGAAAAAAACCTCCGCAGCCGGCGGCCCTTTGGGTTCATATTGCTGAGCAACATGTCCATCGGTTGCCGTGGCGCGGAGTTCAAAACTCAATTGTCTCCAGTTTTTCCGGCGTTTTGGCCGGGTCTCCTGGCGGTGCGGGGTTGTCTCCAACCAGCACCTTTCCCAGTATACACGGGGGATCGGGTGGGGTCAAGGTGAACTTCAGGAGTTTTTCGGGAAGTGCGGCTCGGGGATCAACGCTGCGCTCAAGCGTGCGCCCGCCGAGCGAGGGATTCCCCCGGTTTGACACGCCCGACCACGCCTGCACGCCTGTGGGGCTGTTACCGACAATCACGCTGTAGTGTACTAGCATCCAAGGCAAAGGGGGCAGCCTCCATGAGACGATTCCGCGTAACGGATTGGATCCACCGAAATGCACGCCTCCTCGTTGCATTGTTCTTCTTCGAAGTCGCGATGGTAGCCATTGGTCTGCCGGACCCCGTCCAGATCGTGATCGTGTGCGGTTACAACGGTTTCCAGTCTGTCCGCGAACTCACAGCCGACGCGGTGGCACGTTTCCACCACCGAAACCCGAGCGGCCCGCCTCCCGACATGAGGGTCGTTGCCGCTGCCAACGATCTGGGATTCAGCCTGCTTCGCCGCCTGTCCGACGCCGCGCCTGGCCGCAACGTGTTCTTCTCTCCATACAACGTCGCGGCATCAATGACGATATGTGCAAACGCTTCCAACGGGGCAACGCGGGCGGCAGTCCTGAAGACGCTCCGGCTGACACCGGCGGACCTCGCTGCCTCAAACACGGCCCAGGAGAGCCTTGGTGAGTATTTGTCGGCCACCGACCCACGTATCCAGGTCAAGACCGCCACCAGCCTGTGGGCCGATTCCGCCGTGGACCTCAATCCCGCGTTCACCGGCCAGATGCGGAAAGACCTCAAAGCGGACGTGGAGTCCGCGGACCTGCACAGCGCCGCCGGCATGGCCCGCCTCACGGCCTGGATCGCGCGGAACTCAGACGCACAACTAGCGTCCGGCATCCCACCAATGGCGCCGGAAGAGCACATTGCCATCGTGAACACCCTTTCCTTCCACGGCAGGTGGAAGGACCAGTTCAAGCGCTCAGATACCCGACCCGGCCCGTTTCACTTGGAGGGCGGGACGACGAAGCAGCTGCCGATGATGTCGCGAAGGGGCTCCGTCCGGGGATTCGACGGAGAGTATGGCAAGTCCGAACGGCGTTACCTGGTGGCGTCTCTCCCCTATGGAGACGGCTCCATGGGCATGCTGATCATCGTGCCTGCGTTTGACCGCGCTGCCCGGGTCGCGGATATTCTCCCACTGATCACCGCCAAACAGGTAGACACGTGGATGAGCCACTTACGCTCCTTTGACGGCGGTATAGAAATGCCACGCTTCAGGGTGCGATGCCGGCCGGAGATGGATCCGGTTCTGCGGCAGTCTGGCCTGGCGCCGGCGTATGACGCAAGCCGCGCCGACTTCAGTTCAATGGCAAAAGCCAGATCAGGGCAGAATATCTACCTGGGGCGGACGGTTGAAACCGCCTTCCTGGAAGTGGACGAGGAGGGCACGAGGGCAGCCTCGATGAGGGTGATGGTCTTCAACACGTTTGGAAAGCCGCGGAAGATTGTCGTGGACAGGCCGTTCATCTGCCTGATACGCGACAACCGGACGGGGATGATCCTGTTCGCCGGGGCAATCTACGATCCTTCAGCATTGTAGCGGGGATCGGTCGTTGGGACACTTGACACTTAGGAGCCCGAACCAATTCCATACGGGCAAAGCCGTAGCGAACCACCGCAGTCCGGATTGACGGGGCGACAGCACCGCTAGCGACTGGCGAACGGGACTGACACGCCTGCACGCCTTTCAGCCTGTTACCGACAATAGCACTACCCCATACACGCCCGCCGACCGAAAGGAGCGCCTTCAATGCCAGAGTCCCGCCTTATGAAATGGACCCGCCGAATAGGCTGTACGCTCGCCGCGCTATTCGTAATTGAGATCTTCACCTTGTTCACCGGCCTGCCGGACCCAGTACAGATCGTAATCGTGTACGGGTACAACGGCATCCAGTCCGTCCGCGAGGCCACGGCAGACACCGTCGCGCGATTTCGTCGGCACAACCCAGGCGGTCCACCTCCCGATGCGCGGGTTGTCGCTGCGGCCAACGATTTCGGATTTGGGCTGCTGCGCCGCCTCTGCACCGCCAAGCCGGGACAGAACATCTTCTTCTCCCCCTACAGCGTCTCAGCGGTCACCACGACGTGCGCCAACGCGGCAGACGGAACAACAAGGGCAGCTGTTATGAAGACGCTGCGCCTCGCGCCCTCCGGTCTTGCCGCAGCCAATGCCACGCAGAGGAGTATCCGGGAGTACCTTGCAGATACGGACCCACGCATTCAGGTCAAGACCGCCAATAGCCTGTGGTCCGATTCCACGGTCGACCTGAATCCGGCGTTCGTTGGGTTGATGAAAGCTGACCTGAAGTCCGACGTGGAATCGGCAGACCTGCACACGGCGCTCGGCATGGCCCGCCTGACCGGGTGGATCGCCCGGAACTCGAACGCGAGCCTGGCGTCGGTAATCCCACCGATGGCGCGGGAAGAACATATCGCGCTCGTGAACACCATCACATTCCACGGCAAGTGGAAGGATCAGTTCAAGCGGGCGAACACTCACCCCGACGAGTTCCACCTCGAGGATGGCGTCATCAAGATACTGCCCATGATGTCCCGGTCCGGCGCTGTGCAGGCCACCGGCGGACAGGTGCAGTCTCCGTCCGAGGGCCTGTGGGGTTACACGGTTGCCTGTCTTCCGTACGGCGACGGCTCCATGAGCATGCTGATCGTGCTGCCGAGGTCCGATGTCAAGGCGCATTTATCCGAGCTGTTGCCGCTCATCACCGCGAAGAACGTTGATCGGTGGACGAAGCACATGGGATCACATGTCGGCGGAATCGTGATGCCTCGCTTCAAGGTGAGCTGCCGGCCCGAACTGGACCCGGCCCTTCGGGAGATGGGCCTCGCGCCGGCGTATGACCCAGCGGCGGCGGACTTCACCGCGATGGCGACCAGCAGGTCTGGGAACCCCATCTACCTGAGCCGCACGATCCAGAACGCTTATCTGGAGGTGGACGAGGAGGGTACCCGGGCGGGAGCGATGACCATGCAAAGATACAACACCGCGGGCATGCACGTGCCTATCTTCGTGGATCGGCCGTTCATCTGCCTGATTCGGGACAACCGGACGGGAATGATCCTATTCGCCGGGGCAATCTACGATCCTTCGGCGTGGTAGGTTGGGACAGCCGTGGTGCAACCGGCGGTCCGATCGACTGCCACGCGATCGCCATCCACACGAAAACGGGCACGGCAAGCCGTGCCCGTGAAAGTAACGGGGTATTGGCGCCCTCAGGTCAGTTGGCGGGGGTATAGTAGCCGAAGCCGGGGTCGTCGCCGTCGACGTTTTCATCGGCGTCCACGTTGTCCACGTAGAACTGGAGGGCTTCCTCGATGTACTGCATTGCCTCCTCCACCGTTGCGCCCCAGCTGTGGCAGCCCTTGAGGTTAGGGCAGTACGCGTGATACGTGTTGCGCTGGGCCTCAACCACCACTCTGAATTCCATCGCCACGCGCTCCTCCTACGCCCCTTCCGGTTTCATCTGCGGAAACAGGATCACGTCTCTCACGGAGGCGGTGTCCGTCAGGACCATCACCATCCGGTCGATGCCAAGTCCCAGGCCGCCCGTTGGCGGCATGCCATAGGTCATCGCCTTGACAAACTCGGTGTCCATCGGGTGCGCTTCTTCGTCGCCCCCGGCCCGGAGGTCCGCTTGAGCGGCGAACCGCTCCCACTGGTCCACCGGGTCGTTGAGCTCGCTGAACGCGTTGCCGACCTCCTGCAAGGCGATATACGCTTCGAAGCGGCGGACAAGTTTCGGATTGTCGGGGTGCTTCTTCGCGAGCGGTGATGTTTCCAGTGGATAGTTGGTGATAAACGTCGGTTCCTTGAGATTAGGCTGCACAAACCGTTCCAGAAACTTCTCGATGATGCCGCCCACGAGGTGCTCGCCCTCGGTGGGGAGGCCGACGGCCTCCAGCGCTCGAAGGGAAGACTCCAGGGTCTCAAATTCTGACGGTTTCACACCCGCATATTGTTCGATGCCTTCCAGAAGCGGCAGGCGTCTCCAGGGCGGGGCGACACTGATGCGTCCCTCACCATATGGAATGCTGGGTTCGCCATACAGTTCCATCGCTGCCGAGGAATATACATCTTCGACGAGGCCCATCACGTCCTCGAGGTTGGCGTAGGCTTCATAGCACTCCATGAGCGTGAACTCGGGATTGTGGCGGGTGCTGATGCCCTCGTTGCGAAAGACGCGGCCGATCTCATACACGCGTTCAAAGCCGCCGATGATCAGCCGCTTCAATTCCAGTTCGAGGCTGATCCGGAGATTGAGGTCTGCGTTCAGAGCGTTATGGTGGGTGCGAAACGGCCGCGCGGCGGCGCCGCCGGCGACTCGCTGAAGAACGGGGGTTTCGACTTCCATGTAGCCGCGCCGCTCCATAGTCTTTCGAACGCTGGATACCACCGCGCTGCGCTGGCGGAACCGTTCCCGGACTTCCGGGTGCACGGCCAGGTCCAGGTGGCGATGGCGATGCCGTTCCTCGACGTCTACGAGGGTACCATACTCCTTTCCCTCGTCTGTTTGCTTGCCGAACGGAAGGGGGCGAAGAGCCTTGCTGAGCACCTGGTACGACGAGACAAAGATGGTGACTTCGCCCGTGCGCGTCTTGTGGACCTCGCCTTCGAATCCGAGGAAATCGCCGCTGTCCACAAGGTTGAGGCGCGCGTATGCCTCGTCGCCAAGGGTATCCTTCTTGAGGTAGATCTGAATCCGCCCGGATCCATCCTCTATGTGCATAAACTGGGCCTTGCCCATGACACGGATGGCAACGACGCGACCCGCCATGCGGGCGACCGTTCCTTCGAGGTCGTCGAATCGGGCGGACACGTCCGCAGCCAGGTTCGTCCGCTCGAATTTCTCAACGGCGAACGGATCCAGTCCGGCCTCGCGCAGAGCGCGCAGTTTTTCGAGCCGCGTGGCAATCAGTTCGTCTTCGGCGTCTGGAAACGGAAGTGCGGGCATCAGGAATCCGGGCCTCTCGGAAAGGGATGGGGCTGCGCCCATCTGGAGATCAACTCCATTTTAGGAAGCGCCGCCGCAAATGGCGAGTATTGGTGGATGGCGGATGGTGGAAGGGTACCGCCGCGAAACTGCCGGATCGCGATTGAAGCAAAGCCGGCGGGGACGCCGGCATTGCTGACGAGGGCAACCACCCCCGGCCCCTCCCCAAACAGGGGGAGCCGTGCCCACGCGGGCTATCGCCCGATTTTCAGAACCTTGAATTTGAGCCGGCCGACGGGAACATCCACCGAGACGGTTTCGCCGACTTTTGAGCCGATCAGACTCTGGCCGACCGGTGATTCATACGAGATCTTGTCGTCTCCGTTTGCCTCCACCGGGCCAACCATCTGGAAACGCCATTTCTCCTTGAACTCCATGTCCTGGACTTCCACAAGGGATCCCACGCCAACCTGGTCCGTTGGGACGTCATCCTGTTCAACGATGGAAGCGGCGCCCAGGATGCGTTTGAGATCCAGGATACGCCCTTCGACGAACGCCTGCTGTTCCTTGGCGACTTCGTACTCGTTGTTCTCCGAAAGATCGCCAAACGCCTTCGCTTCGCGAATCCGATCGGCGACTTCCTTGCGCTCTATGCTACGCAGTCGTTCGAGTTGTTCCTCAAGGCGACGCGCACCCTCGGCTGTGAGGATAACGCTTCCCTCCAGGACTGCAGCCTCTTCTGGCATGTGAACCGTCCTACCTTCTCTACGGACTCAACGCCCTTGCGGCAAGGCGGGCAACGGTTCCCCGCCTGTAATGGCGGATCGTTGCCCGGCAAACCGGCACAGGCGAGTACTATATCTACCGTGCCGCGTGCGAAACGCCTGTCCGGCGCTTCACCGCTAATCGTGACCCGATGAGTGTTCGACCAATTCTAGCACCCGTTGGTTCCATGGTCAATACCTTGAGCACATTCGCTCTACCGCGCGGCGATCGCTTTCTTAACGCTTTCGATCGTCTCATCCGTAACGGGGCGTTCAAAACTCCGAAAACCCGCAAGCTTGAAGCCCTGCTCTTGAGCCAAACGCTGAGTCTCCCGCACTTGTTCCACGCTGACGGTCTTACCTAACGTAAAACTTTCGTAGCGCCCGGCGAGAGCGAGCATCATCGTCTCCGACATACAGGCGTAAGCCGTGCCAGGCTCAAATCCGAACGAGAAATTAAGGTCCACATGGTCGCCAGGGATTTTCACGACGCCTCCCTCGATGACGAGGACATCGGGCCGTTCTTTCACCACGCGGACCGACACATCGCGCGGGCGAGCCACATCGCATACAACCGCGCCGGACTTAAGGTCCGCGGGGTGGATCACCGTATCAACCGCACTGGTGACCGTGACAACGATATCGGCGGCCTTGAGCGCGGACTTGACATCGGTGGACGTTGTGACCTCGCGGGCGCCGCTCGCCCGCACTTCCCCGGCAACAGCGTTCAGCTTGGACTCGGTTCGTCCAACAAGGGTTACTGATCTGGCGTCGCGCCCGAGGACCATCGCACACGTGCGCCCGATGGAACCAGTGGCTCCAACGACGGCAACCACGGAATCTTCGACGTTGCGACCAAGCAGTTGGTTCGCAGTGACCGCGGCCTCGATAGCGGTGGCCACCGTGTAGGAATTGCCGGTGGTCACCGCGATGGGCAGGCGGCTCGCGATCGTGACGCCGGCATCACCAACCACAGAGGTGAAGGCGCCGAGACCCAGGATACCGGCGCCCAAATCCGCGGCGATCATTCCGCACTGAACGATGCGATCGTAGACGAACTCTGTGGGGAGTTCCAACATCTGGCGCGCCGAAAGCGGGCAGGCGACAAACCAACCCTCCGCCTCTGCGCCATTGGCCGCGCGGATGCCGGTGCAGTGCCCCACCACCTGGGGATTGCTGAACTTGATGGCGAACTCGACAACCTGTTCCGGGAGGTAACGGGCAATGGGATACTTGCGCGCCACGTCTTTTCGGGCGTCCAGAGGATGTATAACGAATGCGAACTTTTCCATGTCAAAAGGGCGCGCTTCGCCTCCTGGCGGTGGCCGGGGCGTTTTGCGTGCCGCCTTATTCTACACCCAGAATGCCGTGGAGGCAAGTGCAGAGGTCGGGTGGCAGGTGGCCGTTGATGGGTATCGGGTGGCAGGGGTCAGAGTTCTGACCCCAAGATATGTCGGTCACCGGTCAACGTTCATCGTTCAGTTTTTCACCCGAGGCGGTCCACGTTGGGGGACCAGTTGAGGCGGCCGAGCATTTCCATGTAGCTTTCGGGAGTCATCTCCTCCGGCCTCTTGCCGGCAGCGGTCACGAGCACTCCTTCCATCACGTTGGTGCCGAACGATTCGCCTCCGAAACTGGGCGTCGTTGTGACGAGCGTGGCGACACCACGATCCACCAACTGCTGACGGTCGGCCTTGCGTGTTGTGTTCGTGAGGATGACCTTGCCGTCCATGCGCTCCGGCATATACCTGCGTATGAACAGGAAATCACCAGCGATGACGTCGGCCCACTCATACCACCTGGGGTATTTCGGCGTAATCGTGTCCTGCTTCTCCCCGGTTGGATACAGCAGTTTGAACGGCGCCTGCACGACGATGGGCAGCAGCATTTTGGCGATCAGCTGGAATGACGACCACTGCCGTATCACGACGGGCAGGCCGAGGGTGAACATCAGGTCGCCCATGGCGAGATCGGCGCCGGCTTCGTGAAGCGCTTCGGCCATTCCGAAGCGATCGACGCCGGCGACCATCAGGACCTTCTTGCCCCGGAAGTCAACCGTGCCGTCTGCCTGGAGGCGGCGGACGGTTTCGCGTTCCAAAGTGTTTTTCAGGCCGCTTCCATCCACCCACGGCGTTTTATGGAGATGGCTGACGAGGCGTTTAGCCTCGCGGAAGGCATAGCGGCGGCCGTTTGCCCAGAGGTACACGTCGAGGCCGCCGATACCGATGGCATCCACGTTGCCGTCCAGTTCCTCGAGTTTGGCGATGTACTTGTCAAACGAACCGTCGACGCCAACGCGCTCGATGCGGAACTGCTCGCCGAAGAACTCTGCGTCCTGGGATTTGTCCCGGGCGGAAGATCCCAGGCTGACGCTGACTACCCTTTTCACAGATGCCTCCTTCCGGGCTGATTATCGGGAAACCGTGACGCGGCATGCCGGCCCTCGCGGGCCTACTTTGGCGGGGCGGTCTTCCAGGTGGCCTTGAGAACGATGTCACCGAGCGCGGCGGCCTCGGGATAAAGCGTCCACCAGACCTCATTCGCGTATTCGTCAGACTCTCCGTTTGTCTCCACTACCGTGCCTGGCGGCTTCAGGGTGAAAGTCATGGACGGCATATCGGTCCCGTCCTTGCTCGCTGAAGATGATCCACCTGGCTCCGGAGACCCTTTGGCTTGGGCCTGGGCGGACATCACGCCGATGAGTTTCTTGACCGTTGCGCGGCGCTCTTCCGCAGTGAGTCGGCTGCCAACGGTTTCGCCAAGCGTGCGATCGATCGATCGGCCGAGGCGCTGCAGGAGGATGTGCTCCGCGGCGTCGGGCTGAAGCATCAACTGAGGCAGGACCGATTGGCCGGGGCCAAACATGGCGCCCCAGAGCCCACGCACCAGTCCAACGGCCAGCGCCTTCGCATTGGCTTCGGTGGCAATTGACGCCGGCAACGCTCCCTTGATTGCCGCGATAGCATCAGCCGGAGGGTTCGCGAGTTCCGCGGGCTTATCCCCGGCCCAGTGCAGAGTCTCCGTATACTGCCAGCGGCCCGGCGCAATTTGCCGAACCACGACAGTGTTCGTAACGAGGACGGGACCTTTCTCTTTGCGGCGGACCATGATATCCTTGCCGAACTGCCCAGGTCCCTTCACCTTCAGCGAGGCGGTATAGGTTACCTCTTTTACGGTCACCGTCTTCTTGGCGGTCCATCCTGCGCCCTGTGCCGGGAGGGTGAAGACATCGGAGAGCTGCGCGCCGCCCATGCCGGATTTGGCCTGCGTGAAAACGTCCTGACGCGTCCAGGAGCCGTCCGGCTTAACCTCAGTGGTCACGGCCACGCGGCTGCAACCGGCAATCAGCGGCATCGCCGCCACCGCAAATAACAGTCTTTTCACGAATCGCCTCCTTCCGCCGGACTGGAACCGCAGGGGTTTATGGAGAGGCGCAGAATCACAGTCGCTCCGCGCTATTCCGCTTCTTGCTGCGGTTCACGGTAATTGTCGAGCAAGTTCAGGACATCGGACAGACCGGGCATGCGCATAATCGCGTCACGCAGGTGATTGCCGCCAGGAATTCCCTTACAGTATGCCGCCACCTGGCAGCGGAACGCCACAACGCCTATCCGCTCACCTTTTTGTTCCACATTGAGCAACAGGTGGCGGCGCATCATGGCAATGCGGTCAGCGGTCCCCGGCGCGGCAAGCGCTTCACCCTCTTCGAGATACGCGTTGGCTGCGGCGAAGAACCACGGATTGCCCATTGCGGAACGGCCGATCATGACGCCGTCGCACTCGCTCTCGTCCATACGGCGGTTCACATCCTGGGGCGTCCTGAGGTCGCCGCTGCCAAGAACGGGGATTGTCACCAGTCCCTTCACGTGCCTGACGATATCCCAGTCGGCGTTCCCGTCGAAGCCCTGTCTGGCGGTCCGCCCGTGAATCGTGACGGCGCAAATGCCCACCTCCTGGCAGAGTTCCGATACCCACGGCGCGCTTACTTCGCCCTCGTCCCAACCCTTCCTCATCTTGACGCTCACCGGGAGATGCGTTGAGGAAATGACCGCCGTGAGAACCTCGCGAAGGCGGACCGGGTCGCGGGCCAGCGCACTGCAGGCCCCGGTGCGCGTTACTTTCGGCACCGAACAGCCCAGGTTGACGTCGATGAAATCCGGGCCTTTGGAGGTAACGATGCGGGCCGCGTTTGCCATATGATCGGGATCGCCGCCAAAAATCTGCACACCCACGGGGCGCTCATCGTCCGTGAAGTCGATCATCTCGTCCGTGCGTTCGCTGCCGTACCACATGGCTGTGGCGCTGAGGAGCTCCGTGCAGACGAGGCCGGCACCCTGTTCTTTGCAGAGGAGGCGGAACGGGTGGTCCGTGTAGCCCGCCATGGGGCTGAGCACGAGCGGGCTTCGGGTTTCAATGGGGCCGTAGTGCATACAAGCAAACGATGAACGATGAGTGATGAACGATGAATGCCGGACCCGGATTCATCGCTCATCGTTCATCGTTCATCGTTTTCTCCCAGATGAGGCGGAGGCCGTCGAGGGTAAGCCATGGGTCGACTTCACTCACTTCCTCGGTTTCGGCGCAGATAAGACCGGCGAGGCCGCCGGTGGCGATGGCGCGCGCGTTGGGACCGAGTTCCCTGCGGAAGCGGCGAACCATCCCGTCTACCTGGGCCGCGTAGCCGTAGACGAGACCGCTGGTGAGACTGTCGGCCGTGGTGACACCGATGGCGGCCGTCGGTTTGGCGAGTTCGGTTTGCGGGAGTTTGCTGGCAGCGCGATGCAGAGCGTCCGCGCTGATGCCCAGGCCTGGCGCGATGGCGCCGCCGAGGTAATCGCCATTTTCGGCGATGGCGTCGTACGTGGTCGCCGTGCCGAAATCGACGACGATGCATGGTCCACCGTATGCGTGATAAGCCGCCACTGCATTGACAAGGCGATCGGCGCCAACGGCTTCGGGCGGGTTGTACCGGATGTTGATGCCAAGGTCCACGGTGCGGTCGACAACGAGGATGCGCCCGTTGAGGTAGCGCTCACCCCAGTCCCGGATGGCGCGGTCGAGAGGCGGTACGACGGACGAGGACGCGGCGCCGGCGAGGACCTCGGTGGGTTCGCCGAGGCCCTGAAGCCGAAAGAGGCCACTGAAGGCGAGGGCCAGTTCGTCCGCCGTGATGTGCCGGTTGGTGCCCATGCGCCAGTGCGCGACGAGTTCCTCGCCCTTGTACGCACCAAGGGTTATGTTCGTGTTGCCGACGTCGAGCGCCAGCAGGAGGTCGTGAGTCATAGGTGTTGTTGAGGTTCGTACATCAGGTTGACGATGCCGCGCGCGTCTGGCGCTCAAGGCAGACCGACTGGGCCGGGCACGGGAGCCCGACCTACTGGGTCACTTCCTGGCGCTGCATGATGACCATGCTCTTGCCGCCGTCCTGCGCAGCTTTGTTCATCTTCTCCTCGATGCGGGCGCGTTCTTCGGGCGGCAGACTCTGCAACGCCTGGGCACGCTGTTCCGGTGTCATATCGGAGGAGACCACCACGCCGCCGTGGTCTTTCATCCACTGGGCGCGCTGTTCCGGAGTCATGGCCTTCAGGGCGTCGAGCCCGCCGGGCGGGAGGGCGTCTCCCAGAAGACCAGGCGCAGCTGCCGGGCTTTCTGTCTGCCGGTAGAGCAGATATACGGCTTTGCGCGTCTTTGCCCATTCCTTCATGGCGGGCGACGCTTCGAGGTCGCGCGAGACGACGGTCATCTGGCCCGTCGCGGGATCGACGACGCCGATGTTAGGCATATTGACGCCATCCAGGCTGGCAACAATGCGCTTCAGGCGGCGGGCATCGACGGCGCCGCCAGCGAGGCGCGGAATCTCGTTCTCGGGAAGGTATACCTTGCGCCAGATGGCGTGATTGGCTTTCGCGATCGTGTCCAGCCCCTGCTCCAGCGGGAGCCTGGCTGTCGCGGCGGACACATTGACGTTGATATCAGGGTCCACAGCGGCAACGGCGTTCGCCGCCTTCGCCATGGCGGCAACGGCGGTGGCAACGGTCTGGCCGCGGGTAACTATGACCTTATTCGCCGGTTGCGGCGCTTCGGGCGCCGACTTCGGCTGCGCGTAGGCTGCCGGCATGAGCGCCGCCGCAGCCAACACGATTAGTCGTTTCATACGTTCTCTCCTTCTACAAACCAGACTCGACGCGAAGTCGACGAACTAAGCGGACCAACGATCCAACCCGGTCGTAACCACGAACGAGCGGAGCCGAGGGACGCCCACCGTTGTGTGCGTCCTTCGACTTCGCTCCTCTCAATCCTCGCTACGCTGCGTTCGGGATGCCGCCCGACACTCTCGCCTACTGTTTCGGCTTGGCCTGAGGCGTCATCATCTTGATCGAGATGTCCATCAGCTTGGCCTTGACCTCCGGCGATAGATTCTGAACGGCCGCCATACTCTGCTGCATCATTTCGCCCATCGCCTCGGGGTCCATGTTCAGGACCTGCTCGATCCCCTGCGACATCGCCTGGCTGCGCTGCTCCGGCGTCATGTTGCGGAAGGCGTCCAGCGAGTTGCGCTGTGTTGTCAGATAATCGCCGACGGGATCGCCGGAGTTGCCAAACGCGGAGCCCATGATCGTCGGCCGATAGAGAAGATAGACTGGCTTGCGTGCCTTGAGCCATTCCTGCGTGGCCGGCGAAGCGGCCGCGGTGCGGGTGGACATCGCGATGGTCCCGGTCGCCGGGTCGAATACGCCGACGCTGATTTCCGGTGCGGCCGAAACGGCCTCAACCATCTGACGCAACTTGGAGACAGAGATTTTCCCATCCTTGTCTCGCGGGATTTCGGCTTCTTTAAGGTATACCCGTCGCCACTGCACATGGTTCGCCGTCGCGATGCTGGTGAGCGCCGGTTCGAGAGTCAGTTTTGACACGGCGGGAGTGGCATTGCCAGTTATGCTGGGATCGACAACCGCTTCCACGTTGGCCGCCTTGGCCAATGTGGCGACCACGGCCGCGATGGGCTGGCCCTGAGAGATGACAACCTTGTTTTGACCGGTGGGCGCGGCGGTCTGAGCAAACGCTCCCGTTGCGACCGCCATCATCGCCAGCGTTGATTTCAGTTTCATACGTTTCTCCTTAGACGTCGCGAATAATGCAATAAGTCACTACGGACAGCCTGGCCGGGCCGGTTACGCCGGCTTCATGTCTCGCCAGTTGGGACCCGCCTTTGCGTCCACCTTGAGGCGGACGCTCAAAGGGTAGGCTTCCTCCATCACTGTACGGACAAGGTGGGCGACAGGTTCCAGATTCTCCGGCGGCAACTCCAGAACGAGTTCGTCGTGGACCTGAAGCAAAAGCGTTGCTGGCTCGCCCCTGTCGCGCAGCTCGTCGCGAAGATGGATCATCGCCAGCTTGATGATATCCGCCGACGACCCCTGGATGGGCGAATTCACGGCGGCGCGTTCGCCAAAGGCGCGGACGTTGTGATTACGGTCGTTCAGTTCCGGAACGGCGCGGCGACGGCCCAGAAGCGTCGTCACGTAGCCGGTTTCCCTGCCTTCGGTGAGTGTGTCGTTAATATAATCCTTCACACTCGGGAACCGGGCGAAATAGGCTTCTATGTATTCCTTCGCCTCTTTCCGGGGAATCTTCAACTGGGCGCTCAGGCCGAAATCGCTCTGGCCGTAAAGGACCGCGAAATTAACGGTCTTTGCCGCGCGGCGCTGAGCGGGTGTGACATCGTCCTCAGGGACGCCGAATATGCGCGACGCGGTGATGCGGTGGATGTCCTCGTCCTCGGCGAAGGCGCGCGTTAGCTCAGGGTCGTTCGTGTAGTGGGCCAGGACACGAAGCTCGATCTGGCTGTAGTCGGCGCTGAGCAGGATCTTGCCGCGGCCCGGCACGAAACATGCGCGGATCTGTTGGCCTATTTCGGTGCGGATGGGGATGTTCTGGAGGTTGGGATCAGATGACGAGAGGCGCCCCGTTGCGGCGACGGTCTGATTGAACGACGTGTGAACGCGCCCGGTGGCTGGGTCCCGCGCGTTCAGGAGCGCGTCCGTGTAGGTGGCTTTGAGTTTGGTGAGTTCCCGGTAATCCAGGATGCCTTGAACGATGCTGGCGTCCTGACCGCTCTCGACCATATCGGCTGCAAGCTGCTCCAGGACGCCGCTGTCCGTGCTGAATCCGGTCTTCGTCTTCTTGCCGGTCTTCAGGCCCATCGACTCGAACAGGACGTGCTGCAATTGCTTTGTGCTGCCGATATTGAATTTCTCGCCCGCCATCGTATGGACGACGCTTTCGGCATCACGGATCGCCTGGTCAAACTCAGCTGACAAACGCTTCAGCGCCTCGGAGTCGACGCCGATTCCGGTGCGTTCCATTTCGCCGAGGATGGGCACAAGCGGAAGGTCCACCTCATCGAAGACCTTCTTCAGTCCGGTTCGCACCAGCTCGTCCGCCATCGGCGCGGCGAGCGCCAGCGCCAGGTCCGCCTCCTCCATCAATCGCAGATGCCGCTGCTCGTCGGTTTCGACCGATTTCCGATCGGCCTTGGCAAATACGTAGTCAGCGCGGACGCCGAGGAACTGCGCAGCCAGGTCAGCGAGGCGGTAATCGGAGCGGGTGGCATCCAGCAGGTAGCCGGCAACGGCGGTGTCGAACTCCACTTGAATATCCGCGACGCCGTCCAACGCCTTGAGAACCGCCTTCGCGTTGTGCGCGGTGATGCGTCCCTGCGCCGCCACCCAGACGGGGTCCACGACGGACGGTGGCAGCCCCACGCCCATATCCAGCGTGCCGAATGCCGCGTGGGTGATGGGCACGTAGACGGCGCTGTCCGGTTCGGCTGAGAGTGCGATGCCGACAATGGCGCCGCGCACATCCTGGTCAAGGGCAACACCCAGCCTGCCCGGTTGAACCGTTCGGGCAAAATCCGAGACCTCTGCGGGTTTCGCAAGTGTGTGGTAGTCGGAGACCCGTTCGCCCAGGACGGGCTCGGGCGGCGCCGCGGCGGCATCCATCTTCGCGGCGAACCGGTTCTCCAGGGAGCGCATCTGCCATTCGGCGAAGAACTCGCGTGCCGTGGCAGGATCGGGTTCACGCACGACGCAGCCGGCCGGGTTCACGTGAAGGTCGATGTCGCAATGGATGCGGGCAAGGTCGCGCGAGAAGCTCGCCTGGTCCCGGCCTTCGTCCAACAGCCGGCGGATGCGGTCCGGGTTAACGCTGTCCAGGTTCGCGTACAGGTTGTCGAGAGATTCGAACTCGGAGATCAGCTTTGCGGCGGTTTTCTCCCCGATCCCCGCGACTCCGGGAATGTTGTCGGACGAGTCGCCTTTGAGGGCCTTGTAGTCCACCATCTGGTCCGGGCGAATACCGTAGCGTTCCATGACCTTGGCGCTGTCATAGAGCATTACGTCGGTCACGCCCCGCTGAGGTAAAACCACGCGCACGTGGTCATCGACGAGTTGCATCGCGTCCTGGTCGCCGGTGACGATGTAGACCTCGTAGCCCTCGACCGCCGCGCGGCACGCCAGGGTACCGAGGACATCATCCGCCTCGAAGCCGTGGGCTTCGATGAGCGGGAGTGCGAGCGCGTTGATCATGTCGAGAACGGCCGGGACCTGAGCTTTGAAATCGTCCGGGGCCGCCTGCCGGCCGGCCTTGTATTCTGCGTAGGAATCATGGCGGAATGTGGCGGACGGCGCATCCCAGGCGATCGCCATGGCCGTGGGCTTGTAGTCGTCCAGCAGCTTGAGCATCATGTTCGCAAAGCCGTAGAGGGCGTTTGTCGGCCGGCCGTCGGATGTCCGGAGGTTGGGCGTGGCAAAGAACGCGCGGAAGAGGAGGCTGTAGCCATCCACAACCACGAATACGGGTCTTGCGCCGAGGGCTGTTTGTTGAGTGGACATAGACGATTCCTTCAGGGGAATTGTAGCACCAGGCGTGATGATGAACGAGGAACCATGCCTCCCCAGGGAGCCTATCGCACCATCAGCGCTGCGACGGCGCCGACGAACGCCGCAATAACGATCACTAGCGCCGCCTTTCTGGCCCAGCCCGGCCCCAACGCATGCTGGCGGGCCTGGTATGCCCGGCCCGCCGCTCCGCTCACGATAACCAGAGCGAACAGGTCCCAGCAGGGCTGATGCAGCCGTCCGCTCCTGTACATCACGTCCAGGAGGATGCCAAACGAGATCAGCATATAGGCCAGGCGATAGCTGGCGTTCTCGACGGCTTCTGTGCGCTCATCGCGCTCAATCGGTAAAGACCTCATCCCTCGTCTCCTTCCATGTAGAACAAATCATCGACACGCTTGTCGAAATGCCGGGCCAGCCTGAAGGCAAGCAGCGCGGACGGGCAGTAGGCGCCGGTTTCGATCGAACTGATGGTCTGGCGGGTCACCCCGATCAGGCGGGCAAGATCGTCCTGCGAGAGATCCCGCTCGGCGCGGGCCACCCTGAGTCTGTTCATCAAGCGAGCTGTTGTTTTCATACCCACCTCCTTCATCCGGAAGGTACCGCTTGGCGAATACGAATGTCAAGTAAACTGGGCAATTTGTCTTGTTTATTTTACATTATGTCTGCTGGAGTTGGCAGGTATGGCATTGGGGAACCTGCGGAGTAATGCGAAATCAAAAATGGAGGATGAAGGATGCCAAGTGGGTGGCGGCAACGGCCGGAAGTAGGTCGTACCAGGGCGGCGGATCCTGCGAGTTTGGGCCGACGATTGATGTTAGTGAGATTCTTCGCTTCGCTTCAGAATGACGGGCCGGCGGTGTCGTTTATGTGCGCGGCATCCCGGTGGTCCCCTATCCCCCAACGCTGGTGGACCAGATACGCGACGCTCTGGGGCGGGTATGGGATATCTTCCGCGAGCCTCAGCAGTCTTCGCGTCGAATCATCGTTGTCGGGCACGGAGGCCCGACCTACCGAATGCGGGCGAGGCGCCCGCGCTCCATTTTCGGGCGAGGCGCCCGCGCTCCATTTTCGGGCGAGGCGAACGCGCTCCATGTTCCGGCGAGGCGCCCGCGCGTCGGGGTTACGGCGGAGTAGGCTAGTTACTGGGTGCCGAGGCGTTGGGCGGCGGCGGCGCCGGCCGGGCCGAT
Organism: Armatimonadota bacterium; assembly: GCA_036504095.1. Classification (NCBI taxonomy): domain Bacteria; kingdom Bacillati; phylum Armatimonadota; species Armatimonadota bacterium. The sequence goes on from DASXVS010000025.1 coordinate 17,396, forward strand.
GGAATCGATGCGCTGGGCGGTGCGCCACAGATCCTGGGAGGTCTGGCCATTGATGGGGCCGGACCGGTTCGCGTAATCGCCCAGGTTGACGTAAATGACGGCCAGGTTGCTCCGCATCTGCTGCGTCACGTCTTCAGGGCGGTCGGACATCGCGGCGAGCCCGGCGTTGTACCACCGAAGCGCCGTACCCTTGTCCCCGGCCGTGTCGTAATAGGAGCCCAGGTAAATGAGGGTTCTCGGGTTCGCCGGGTCGAGCTGGTACGCCGCATTGAGAAGCCGGAGCGTGTTGTCGCCCGACTGCGACAGGCCAAACTCGATGTACGCATTCACGAGGTTGGCCCTGTCACGCGGGTCGTGTGTGGCGCTGTAGACGCGGACGAACAGGTCCACCGCGCGACCGTAATCGCCGTTATTGTACGCCGCGATGCCGGGCCGGCGAAGCGCGTCTACGGACGCCATCGCCTCCGCCGTGCGCTGCTGCCGGAACTCCTGGCTGCTGGCCCAGATGCCCCAGGCGATCAGGGCGCCCAGCGCCAGCGTGGCGGCCAACGCGGCCATGAAGACACGCGCCTCGTCACTGAGTCGGGGCAGTTTCGGCCATTCAAACGAGCGGCGTGGCGTCGGGATGATGAACGCGCCCGCCGGCTGGGACCCGGGCATGTAGGTTGTGCCTTGTCCCTGCGCGGGCGCCCATGATCCCGGCCCCGGCGCGGATGCCGCAGCCCCATTCGGCGCGCGATGCGCCCGGAGGTCTTCGGCCATCTCGCCCGCGGTGGCATAGCGGTCCTGGGGGCGCTTGTGCAGTGCCTTGCGGATGATCGCCGCCAGGTAATCGGGGATGGTTGGCGGGATGAGGGGCGTTTCGTTGACGATGTTATAGGTTATCGTGACGACGCTCTCTCCGGTGAACGGCTTGCGGCCAACCGCCATCTCAAACAGCATGACGCCCAGGGAGAAGACGTCGGTCCGAGCGTCAATCTCGCCACCCGCGACCTGCTCCGGCGACATATACGACGGCGTGCCGAAAACCTGCCCGGAAAGGGTTATATTGGTCTCCGCCTGAATTCGCGCGATGCCGAAATCAGTGAGCTTGGGGACAGTTGGGGTCACGAGGTGGACATTATCGGGCTTCACATCCCGATGAATGACCCCATGGGAGTGGGCGTACTGGAGGGCATCGGCGATCTGCGCCGCGATGAGGACCGCGCGGTCCACCGGGAACGGCTGGCCACCCTGGAGTGATTCGCGCAGCGTCGGGCCTTCAAGGTACTCCATCGCGATGAAGTGGCGGCCCATATCCTCGCCGACCTCGTAAATGGTGACGATATTGGGATGCGAAAGGCCGCCCGCCGCGCGCGCTTCACGGTAGAAGCGCTGGACGCGCTCATCAGCGGCGGCCGCGCCGACACCAGGCGGCATGACCATCTCTTTCAAGGCCACGCGCCGGTTTACCGCGGGGTCCCAGGCCTCGTAAACAACGTCATTGGAACGCGCAATCTCGCGGCGAAGTTCGTACCTGCCCAGTTTGTTCGCGGAGACAGCCATCAATTACCTTGACGCCATGGAAGCGGGGTTAGGTTCCCGACCGACTGACCACAAAAGCATAAAGACGCGGAGACCAGTGATGAGTTCTGAGTGATGAATGGGAATACCCAGAAGCGGGCGGAGCCCATACGGGCCGGCAGTTCGTTCCGCCACCTCCGAGCATAGGAGAAGTGGGAGGCAAGGATAGAGTTTTGACACCTCATTCAGTAAGCGCGTTGATCCCGCAGTAGCGTTTTGTACTTGACTCGACGCGATGAGCGGGGCAAGAGTGCTGGTGTATATACGACCATATTGGTCGGAATTAACGAGCTGGTTAACAGGAGTTCTTGTGAGGATCAGAGACAAGTACATTTTGTGGGCCGTGGTTGTCGCCGCGATTGCGCTTCCTGCCACGGCGCCTTCCGCCCGAGCCAACAGACGCGACTTCGCATTCACATATGAATGGTGGACCCCAGCCAAGGGTGAAAAGGAAATTGAGGTCTGGAATACCTACGCCACCCATGAGAAGGCTTATCAGGGCCAGGTGGAATTCGAGACAGGAATCACGGATCGACTTACCGTGGCCGCTTACGCACTGCGCGAGAAGACATCGGGCGAATCCGGCGTCAACGGCTATAAAATCGAGACGATCTACCGGATGGGAGACTACAAGGACGGCGCTGTCCTACCTTCCGCGTATCTGGAATACGAGAAAGTGAAGGGTGAGACCGGCGAACTGGAGGGCAAGATCCTCCTCAGCCGGTATAAAGCAGATACAAACCTGTCGCTAAATCTGATCGCGACCCGTCGCACAGGGAGTGGAGCGGAGACAGAAACCGGTTACGCGCTCGGCTATGCGCGTGGGACCAAGAACCCGAAACTACGCGCCGGCCTTGAGGCCATCGGCTCATTCCGCGATCGAGTCCACGGCCTTGGCCCCACCGTGGCCTACGATCTTAGTCCCAGCACGCGCGCCATCCTAAGCACGAACTTCGCCCTGACAAGCCAGGCGGACAACCAGGCGAGGCTCCTGGTTGAGTACGAGTTCTTCTAGACCTCGACTAACCACAAAGGCACAAAGACAGCAAGCGGAGTTGATGATCTCGGTGTGCGGAATAGTGTGCGGAATGCTGATGGCAGACATCATGCGGTGACTCAGCACTCATCCCGGGCCTTTGTATCTTCGTGCCTTTGTGATTAGATTGTCTCTGCAACGTAGCGGTAGCAGGCGAGCGCCATCATGGCCATGATGAGGTTGGCCGCGTCGCGGTTCGTATCGTCCTCTCGGCCTTTGAGGTCTCCGAAGCAGATAGTGAGGGCGAACCAGTCTCCGTTGGGGAGGTAGATTATACCGCAATCGTGGGAAACCTCGTCGAGCGATCCGGATTTTGTTGCGGTGACGGCATCGGGTGGCAACAGATGGGGGATCTTCTCCCTGTACTGCTGCTTTTTCATCATGCCGATGAGGTCCGCGTCCCATTCGGGGCCGTTGAGGCGTCCGTCTCCGGCTAATGTGAGCAGGTAATTGATCTCGCCCGCAGCGATGTAGTTGTGGATTCCCTTCTCAATCAACGGCATGTCGTAGAGTTTGCGAACGCACCGCGTGACGGACAGGCCATGATCCGTGATGAACTTGTTGACGTTCACAACCCCGAGGCGTTCGATCATTATGTTGGTGGCGGTATTGTCGCTCACAACGGTCATCAGAACGGCCACATCGCGTGCGGTGAGGGGCAGGCCGGCGTGCAGCACGTTCAGCACTCCGGAGCCGCCGACCTTGTCCTCGTCGCGTAACGGGAGGATTTCCTCCCAGTCAATTTGTCCCGCCTTCGCCTGGCGAAAGGCCTCCATCAGGATGGGGGTCTTGATGACGCTCGCGGAGATGAACTGCTCGTCGGGCGCACGCTCCACACGGGCGCCGGACGCCGGGTGCTCGAACGCATAGGCGACTCGGCCGGGGATCTTCTCGGCGAGCGCGTCGAGGCTCTGTTTGAGGTCCGCGATCGTCATGATGGGCGGTCCATGTGGTGAGGAACGTCGGTAACCCCTCGCACCCCGGCGAGCGGACTCGGCGTCGGAATCTCACCGGGCTCAAGGTCCGGGTGAACGGCGCCATTCTCGGGCAGCATCTCCTGGGTTTTCGGGTGATGGCCGTAGCCCATCTCGCGCTCTCCGTTTACGCGGGCCGGCATCGGGCGCAAGAGGTATTCATCGATGTAGAACGCCGCGTCCGACACCCGCTGAAGCTCCTCGGCAAAACTGCCGCGAACCCCGTACGACTCCACGCGGACACCCTTCGATTTGAGGGCGGTCACGAGGTCGGCGAAATCACTATCGCCCGAGACCAGGCAGATGGTGTCCACTTTTTGCCCAATCGCGAGGGCGTCCAGCGCGATGCCCATGTCCCAGTCGCCTTTTACACTGCCGTCCGGGCGGACTTTCAGGGGCTTGGACTTCACTTCAAAGCCCATCTGGCGAAGCGCCGTGAGGAAATTGGTGGCGTCCGTTTCCGGTGAACAAATGACGTAGGCGATAGCACGGACGACGGGTCGTCCGGCGGCCACGCGCTCCAGCAGTTTTCCGTAGTCTACGCGCCCATTGTATTGGCGCCGGTAGGAATAATAGAGGTTTTGCGCGTCCACCAGGACGGCAACCTTCTGAGCCAGTTGCATAGTTTGCTCCCACAAGAAACGATGAAGCTGGAACGATGAACGAAGAGAGTCCGGTGCAGACGCGTCTGCGTCCACACCAGTCCAATCCCGGGATTCATCGCTCATCGTTCATCGGTCATCGTTAATATTCGAACTCGACCGTCACGATCTCCTTCGGCTTCGCCGTGATCGCCACAGTCCCATCTTCCATTATCGGCAGGCCGCGCTGCCGTTCCTCGTTCATATTTACTCGCCACGCGGCCTTCGCGCCCGGGATGCCTGCCCTGCCTTCAGCAACCTGCGTGCCTATGTTCCAGAACCGGACGATGCGCGTGTGCCGGTCCTGCGCCATCTTGTACGCGCTGAGGACGAGGGAGTCCGGCTCCAGCAGCAGGCCCGGGCCCCCGCCCTCTCGGGCGGGAAGCGCAAGCCGCACGCGGTTGTAATCGGGGCTTTCCCGTTCAGCCTCGGGCGTCTGCATCGCCAGCAGAGGCGTGTTGAAGGCGTGCGCTGCCTTCCAGACCTTATCCTCTTCCCAAGTGCCCTGGTGGGGCAATACGGCGTAGTGGAAGGTCAACGTGCGTTGGCACTGCGCGTCAGGGGTACGGTCATGCCCCAGCGGGTCGTGCTTGATCATATTGATGCCGTCCACGGCGCGAAGAAGGGTCAGGGCCAGCGTGCCCTCGCCGTCTCGAAGGAGTTCGTGTTCGTAGAGGCCGTCTGTCAGGACCGTTAGCGAGATCCTGGGAAAATCCTGGAGATCAGGAATTCTGTAATTGCCCGAAACGCTCACCCATTGTTCCAACGGGTGCTGCCCAGCCTGGACAGACAACACGTCCCGTGACACAGGAGGCCGCTCGATCACATCGAAAGCGGATTGTGCAAACGTGACACCAGCATCCGAGTCGGTTGGGAACAAGGTTCGGAGGCGGTGGTCTTTCGCCAAGTTCTCCACAACTCTCGTGATCTCCACCCACGGTTGATCCGCTCTCAGGCGGATGGTGGTCTCCACTGGCAAGGACACCCGTTGCAGGCCGCGCGCCTCCTTATCTGAGGATGCGGCGGCGGGTAGGTCCAAAGTCATCCGCGTTCGATACGCAGCAGCCAGGAGCGTGTTCTCAACCAGTTCTATCTGCCCCTCCGACTGGCTGCTGTTGATAACTGCATCGCGGCGGGGCGCTCGATATACATACTCGTCCCCGACATCCCCACCATCTTCCAACGTATTGCATCCGAAATTCCCAACTGGCCCGTTGATTGAGAACGCCCCATCATGACACACGACAACTGATAGAAACTCGTTTTCCAAGCCACCCATGCTCTTCACGAGGGTTGTCCGCTGGCCTTCCGCGCCGGTCGCCATCGTGGCGCCGGCGTTGGAGTGGCCGTCCTGACCCTGGAAGCCGACGACGCGGAAGGCCTTGAAGCCGACGGGTGGGACGTCGGCGGCGCGAACCTGGATGACGAAACGGCGGATTTGCTGGGCCATCGGGAGGACGGTTGGCGAGATGACGCGGGTTTGGCGGATTTCGCTGCTGACGATGTGGAAAGTGACGGGCTCGCCCTCCTCATCGAAGACCGCAACGTTCTGGACGTCGGTCGATTCGTCCGCGACGGCTTTGTAGCGGTTGGGCGGGCAGAGCGCGAAATCGATGGTGACTTCGGCGATATCGGTGCGGGGGAATGAGAGCGCGTTGAAGACGGCGAAGGTCGTGTGGCGGCCTTCCATCTCGACCGTCGCGGGCACCCGGAGATTCTCGGCGATAGCGCCGAAGGCGGTCGCGACGAGTTCGTCGCCGACCTGCCGGACCTCCTCGAAGCGGACCTCCATCTCGCGGTGCACCTGGTCCTGGCTGCAGCCGCAGATGCTGTCGTGCGGGTGGTTCTCCATCAGGCGCTTCCACGCCCAGGTCAGGTACTCGCGCGGGTACTTCTCCCCTACCGCATCCGCGATCGTACAAAGCGGTTCGGCATAGCGTTCCAGAAGCGTCTGGCATCTCGCGTTGGCCTGCTTGAGGTAGACGCGGCTGCTGAGTGTCCCCGGCAGCCCTCCCAGGCTGGGGCCGTGGCGCAATTCGCCGACGACCTTCTGGAGGTCCAGGTTCTCGCTTTCGACACCTTTGAAGTAATCGTCCAGCGTGCTGTGGACCAACTGACCGCCTTCATATTCCGCATTGACCGCCTTCATCTTGCCGCTCAGGTTGGCCTGCGCCTCAAAGTGATCAACCCCGTTCATGAACAGCAGATGGCTGCTGGCGGCGGCGGGCGCCATGTATTTCTCCGTGAGTTCCTTCACACGGGCGACGGCCTCGGCGTGGTCCTCCGGGATGCGCTCGAAATTGTTGTACCAGTAGGCGAGGAAGGAGGTCAGCACGCTGGAGCCGTCCGGCGATTCCCACAGGAACTCCATTTTGTCGCCCGGCCTGAAATCGCGTCCGCGCCCCACCACGGCGTACGGGATGTCAAAGCCCCGGAATATCTGGGGCATCTGGCTGATGTTGCCGAACTGGTCCGGCAGGTAGCCGATCTTCATCGCCCCCCCGAATTCCGCGGCGATACGGTGACCGATGAGCAGGCTGCGGATGGTGGACTCCCCGCTCACCAGGAACTCGTCGTTCAACTGGTACCACGGCCCGACCAGGATCCGGCCCTCGCGGATGAACTTCTCGAGGCGCGGGCGGTTGGCCGGCTTCACGGCCAGGTAGTCCTCCAGAACGATGGTCTGGGCATCGAGGTGGAAGACCTTGAAGTCCGGATCGGAGTCGAGGAGGTCCATCAGGCGATCGATGAGGCGCACGAGACGATAGCGGAACTGCTGGAACGGGAGGTACCATTCGCGGTCCCAATGGGTGTGGGATATGACGTGCAGTGTGCGCGATGTGGGATTGGTCATTCGGTCGCTCCAGGCAAACGGGGGCAATTCTCTTTTGCCCGTATTGTATGCGCGGATGACAGGCCCGGAGCGAAGCGGCGGGGAGCGGTTGCGGTGAGACCGATATGCGTCAGGGACGCACAGATCGGCAGCGCCCCGCGTCTTCCGCGTTGAGCCGGTGTTCGGTCAGTCCTTCAAGAGCCGCGCGGCGTCCTTGGCGTGGTATGTGATGATGATCTCCGCGCCGGCGCGTTTGATGCCGGTGAGGATCTCCATCATCACGCGTTCGCCGTCGATCCAGCCGTTGCGGGCGGCAGCGTGGACCATGGCGTACTCGCCGCTGACGTTGTAGGCGGCCAGCGGGTGGTCGAAACGGTTGCGCGCCTCGCGGAGGATATCCAGGTAGGCCAGCGCCGGCTTGACCATCAGAATGTCGGCCCCCTCTTCCGCGTCCAGTTCCATCTCGCGAAGCGCTTCGCGGCGGTTGGGCGGGTCCATCTGGTACTGGCGGCGATCGCCGAAGGCGGGTGCGCTGTCCGCGGCGTCGCGGAAGGGTCCGTAGAAGCCGCTGGCGAACTTGGCTGCGTAGGACATGATCGGCGTGAGCTCGAAGCCGGCGGCATCGAGGGCGGAGCGGATGGCGGCAACGCGGCCGTCCATCATATCGCTGGGTGCAATGATGTCCGCGCCCGCAGCGGCTTGTGAGACGGCGGCGCGGGAAAGAAGGTCGAACGTCAGATCATTGTTGAGGTAACCGTCCGAGTCCAGGCGGCCGCAGTGGCCGTGTGACGTGTACTCGCACATGCAGGTATCCGCGACGACCATCAGGTCGGGCGCGTGGGTCTTGAGCGCGCGGGCGGCCCTTTGAACGATGCCGTCTTCGGCAAAGGCGCCGCTGCCGCATTCATCCTTGGTCTCCGGCAGCCCGAACAGCAGCACACCGGGGATGCCGAGCGAGAGGATTTCATCGGCTTCGGCGTCCAACAAATCCACGCTCAACTGGTAGACGCCGGGCATGGACGACACTTCGTGGCGCACCCCGGTCCCGGGGACGACGAACAGCGGGTAGATGAAATCGCCCGGTCTGACTTCGGTCTCGCAGACCAGGCTGCGAAGGGCCGGCGTCTTCCGCAGGCGGCGCATACGGGTTATGGGAAAGGCTGACATATTCTAACTCTCGTTTCAGCACGTAGGCACAAAGACCAACTCACAGAATCGCCTTCGTGAGCGCCCCGATGAGGCCGGGGACGCTGTAAGTGTCCGCGGTTACGCGAACGTCGTAGCCGAGTTCGCGAGCGGTCAGCGCTGTCACCGGGCCGATACAGGCGACGGTGACGCCGTCCATTGGGACGTCGCCGATCGCGTCGTGAAAATTCCGCACGGTGCTGCTACTGGTGAAGGTGACAACGTCCACCTGCCCGTTCTCGAATCGAGCCTTGAGCTCATCTGCGCCTTCTCCATCGGGCACAGTGCGGTAGACCGGCAGGACCGTGACCTCCGCTCCGCGCGCGCCGAGTTCCTCCGGCAGCACTTCCCGGGCAACCTCGGCGCGCGGGATCAGGATGCGCTTGCCGGCAGGATTGTCCGGGAAGCCGGCGAGCACGGCCTCCGCGACGAATTCACCCGGCACATAGTCCACGATCAGCCCCATGCCCGCCAGCGATTCGGCGGTTGCCGGTCCAATGGCGGCCAGTTTGGCGGCTCCCAGCGCACGTATGTCTCCACCATTCGCCTTGAGCGCTGCCAGAAGGCAGGCAACGGTATTGGCGGACGTGAAGATGATCCAATCGTAATCCAGAGGCAGGCAGCCGAAGACGGGCGAGCCTTCCAGGGCCGGCATCGGCTCAATTCGGATAGTTGGAAACTCGATGGTTTCGGCCCCGAGTTCTTCCAAACGTTCGCTGAGTTCGGACGCCTGCTCGCGAGAGCGTGTGACGACAATTCTCTTGCCGCTCAGCGGCCGGTTGTCCCACCACCGAAGCGTTTCGCGGAGATTGACGACCTCGCCCACGATGGTAACGGCGGGCGCCTTGAACCCCGCCTCGCGGACGCGGTCCACAATATCGGCCAGGGTGCCGGTGAGAGTCGCCTGATCGCTGGTCGTTCCCCATCGGACAAGCGCCACCGGGGTTTCGGGAGCCTTGCCGTTCGCCACGAGTTCGCGAACGATGTTGGGCAGATTCTCAACGCCCATCAGAAAGACCAGAGTGTCCAGCCCCTCGGCCAGCCCGGCCCAGCGGATAGAAGATTCGGTCTTGCCCGGGTCTTCGTGCCCCGTGATGATGCCGAGGGCCGAGCATAGTTTGCGGTGCGTAACAGGGATGCCCGCGTACGCCGGGGCGGCGATAGCGGAGGTGACGCCAGGCACGATCACAAACGGTACGCCGGCCTTAACGCATTCCTCGGCCTCCTCGCCGCCACGGCCATATACGAACGGATCCCCGCCCTTGAGGCGGCACACCGTCTTGCCGGCCAGCGCCCGATCCACGATGAGCGCGTTAATCTCGTCCTGGGTAAGGGTATGGCGCGACGACTGCTTGCCTACATACACGCGCTCGGCGTCCACGCGGCAATGCTTCAGCAGGCGAGGCGATGCCAGGCGGTCGTAGACGATTACGTCCGCCGCTTCGAGGGCTTCGCGCCCCCGGACGGTGATAAGGCCGGGATCACCCGGCCCAGCGCCAACAAGATAGACTTTTCCGGCCACGCAAGATTCTCCCTATTGCCGAACCGCCAGGGACATAGGCCCCTGCCTGAAGGCCCCCCGGCCCATCGTACTTCGGATGCAGCGTCCTACTCCTCGAAGTCCGCCAATCGTACCGGTACGCCGCGCTGGGCGCTGGCATAGGCCGCGCGGATTACACGCAGGCATTCGAGGCCTTCGTTGGCGGTCGTACACGGCACGCCGTGCCCCTGAACGCACTCCAGGAAGCGCTTGAACACGGCCTGAAATCCCGCGTCCGGCGCCGCGTGATGCCGGTCCCAATGTCCACTCCCCCGGCTGATGGCCACAGTTCCATCGGGCTCGAAGCGCATGGTGCCCTCGTCGCCGTAGATCTCGTTGACCGCGGCGCTCTCTCCACCGAGGCTCCATGCCGCCTGAAGGCTGGTCGTCGCGCCGCCTTCGTGCGTCACAAGCAGCAATGCGGTGTCTTCAACCTCAACGCCGGGACGCAGCGCGCCGATGCGGGCAAAAACGGACTCCACGGTTCCGCAGAAATCCTGCGAAAGATAGACGCCGTGGTAGCCGTTATCCAGCAAACAGCCTCCTCCCGCCGCCGCGCGGCGGATGCGCCAGTCGGCATCGTATCCCGCAGCGCCGGGGTGCCAGCCCATTCCGAGCGATTCCGTGCGGTACAGGAATGGGCGGCCAACCGCCCCGTCGGCAAGCAGCTTTCTGGCGAGTTCGCTTTGAGGCCGCGACCGGTAGTTGTGGATGACGCCCAGCGGAACGCCCTCGGCCTCGGAGACAGCGATCATGCGTCGCGCGGCGGATAGAGTCGCGGCCATCGGCTTCTCCACTAGAACGGGGACCCCAACGCGCAGACAGTCGATCACGATCGTCTCGTGAGACACGTGCGGCGAGTTCACGACCGCGAAGTCCGGGCGTTCCCGCAAGAGCAGCGCGCGATAATCGCTGTACGCGTGCTGGGCCGGGACACCCAAAGCCATCTGGACGGCATAGCGGCTCTCGGACGTAGGGTCCGCGATGGTCCAGTCGCTGACGGCCGCACGACCGAGAGCCTGCCATGCCGGCACGTGGTGGTCTTGAACGATGCGCCCACAGCCGATGATCGCTCCCGTCACGCTTCGGCCCCTTCCGCGATCGGCTGCACCGGCCTGACGCAGAGGGCCATTTCGACGGCGGTCAGGGCGGCTTCCCGGCCCTTGTTCGCCTCGTCCGGGCGGCTCCGCTCAAGCGCCTGGGCCTGATTATCGGTCGTTAGCACGCCGAAGCCGATGGGGATACCCGAGTCAAGGCTCACGCGCATCAGACCCTGCATGCAGCCCTGAGCCACGAAATCGAAATGTGGTGTACCGCCGCGAACTACGGCGCCCAGGGCAACCGCGGCATCGAACATGCCTGTGTTCAGGAGAGCCTGCAATGCGAGAGGCAGTTCGAATGCACCCGGAACGCGAACGACCGTAACGTCCGCCTCAGCCGCCCCGGCCTCACGCAGGGCGGACAGCGCGCCGTTCAGCAGCGCATCGGTCACATCGCGATTGTAGCGGCTTGCCGCAACGGCAATACGCAGACCTTCCGCCGTGACGCCTTCGCCTGTGGTGTTCTCGTAGTGCCTCATCTTCGTGTCAGTGTTCGATCTTCTCGAGCAAGTGCCCCATTTTGTCGCGCTTGGTCTTGAGGTAGCGGGCGTTCATGTCGTTCGGTGTTATCTCCAGCGGGACGCGCTCGACGATTTCTAGGTCATAGCCTTCCATGCCGGCGCGTTTCGCGGGATTGTTCGTCATCAGGCGAATCTTGCTGACCCCCAGGTCCACCAGTATCTGCGCGCCGATGCCGTAGTCCCGCGCGTCCGGCGGCAAGCCCAGCAATTCGTTCGCCTCCACGGTGTCCGCGCCTTCGTCCTGCAGTTCGTAGGCCCGCAATTTGTTCAGTATCCCGATACCGCGGCCTTCCTGCTCAATGTAAAGCAGGAGTCCTCGACCTTCCTGGGCAATCCGGGCAAGGGCCAGTTGCAGCTGGTCGCCGCAGTCACATCGCAGACTGGAAAGGATGTCGCCCGTAAGGCAGGAACTGTGTATGCGTACGAGGGTTGGCTCGCCTGTCGTGACATCGCCCATCGTGAGAGCGATGTACGGGTTCGGATCGACTTTGCTTTTGTAGCCGTGGACACGGAACAGGCCGTACGACGTGGGAAGATCGGTCTCGGCGACCTTCTCGATGAGGCGTTCGGTGCGTCGGCGGTATTTGATTAGGTCGGCGATTGTGATGATCTTCAGGCCGGCTCGATCGGCGATCTCGCGGAGTTCCGGCAGACGGGCGCTGGAACCGTTTTCGCTCAGAATCTCGCACACGACGCCGGCGGGCTGAAGCCCGGCGAGGCGCGCCAGGTCCACGCTGGCTTCCGTGTGCCCGGCCCGGCGCAAGACGCCACCTTCAGCGGCCTGAAGCGGAAAAACGTGTCCTGGGCGCGCCAGATCGGACGGTTTGGCCGCCGGATCCACCAGCGTCTGAATGGTCCGCGCGCGGTCGAAGGCCGAGATTCCGGTCGTCGTGCCGTGCGATGCGTCAACGGTGACCGTGAACGCCGTGCCAAGCGCGGCGGTATTGCGCTGGACCATCAGGGGCAGGCTGAGCTGTTCCAGGCGCGCGGCCGTAAGCGGCACGCAAAGGGTGCCGCGACCGTGCGTGATCATGAAGTTGACGTGCTCCGGCGTGACCTTTTCCGCCGCCATCACGAAATCGCCTTCGTTCTCGCGGTCCTCGTCGTCGGTCACGATCACCATGTGACCCGCGCGCAGGTCCTCCAGCGCCTCTTCTATCTTGCTGAACATAATTCGCTCAGTATCCGGCATCCGGCAATCAGCATTCGGGTTCCGACCTGAATGCTGAATGCCGGTTGCCGGATGCTACTTTCTCTCCGTCATCAAACTGTCAACGTATTTGCCGAGCATGTCGGCCTCAAGGTTCACGAGGTCGCCGGCCCTCTTCGCACCGAGCCCGGTATTCTCCAATGTATGCGGAATCAGGGCCACGGTGAACTCATCCGGGTCCAGGCGGGCAACGGTCAGGCTCACGCCGTCCACGCTGACGCTGCCGTGCGGGATAAGGTAACGCTTCACGAGTTCGGGGGCTGTTATCGCGATGAGATACCATTCGCCCTCCGCGTCCACCCGGGTGACGGTACCGACGCCGTCCACATGACCCTGAACGAAATGGCCGCCCAGCCGGTCTCCTACGCGCATGGCGCGCTCAAGGTTCACGGGAGAGCCGGGCTTCAGCACGCCGAGAGCGGTCTTGCTAAGTGTTTCCGGCATCACGTCGAACCCCACGGAGTCCGCGGCGACTTCCACCACCGTCAGACATACGCCATCCACGGCGATACTGCTGGCCGGTCCCGCGTCCTCACGGACCTTCGCACATTCCACGCGCAGAATAAGGGCTTCGCCACGCGGTTCAACCGCGCGAACCTTTCCAACTTCCTCGATGATTCCAGTAAACATAATCGGAAGGATAAGGGAGACAGGAACCAGGAGAATGCCGCCAATCTCCTGTGCGTCCCGCTTACCTGACAAAACCTCGAAATACAAAATCCCTGCCGCAGCGGCGTATAGTGATATCGCTCAGCCGCGCCGACACCGCCGGCGACGCGAACCCGGCACCCCCGATGGGCGTATGGGCATCGCGCCCGCCCATGAGCGTCGGCGCAATAAAATACAGGACCTCGTTGACACAACCGTCCCGCAGAGCGGTAAAGGCAAGTTCGCCGCCGCCCTCGAGCACGATTCCGGTAACGCCCCGCATTCCCAGCTCCGCAAGCAGTATAGCAAAGTCGGGTTTCCCGTCACGCTCGGGAACGCGGAGCACCACGACTCCGGCCTCGCGCAGACGGTTTTCGCGTTCCGCACTCGCGGTCTCTCCGCAAGCGGCGATGAGCGGCGAGGACGCTGCGGACGCGACGAGGCGGGATTCGACCGGCAGGCGGAGGTGGGAATCCATCACGATTCGCGCAGGCTGCGACCGCGCCTCAAGCGATGAATGCTCGTGGCGGACCGTCAACAGAGGATCATCGATGAGCGCGGTTTCGACGCCGACCATGACCGCTCCGAACCGGGCGCGCAGGCGGTGGACGTATGCTCGAGCGACCGAAGATGTGATCCAACGAGACTCACCGCTTGCGGATGCCGTCTTCCCGTCCAGGGTCATCGCGGCCTTCAGCAGCACATAGGGACGCCCGGTGCGGGCCCAATGCAGAAACGGGGCCAGCAGGGCTGCGGCGCGGCCACCCGGATCCAGCACAGCCGTACCGACTCCCGCCTTCTGAAGCGAATCAAACCCGCCGGATGCCAGAGGGTTGGGATCGCGGACGCCGGCAACCACGCGTGAAATGCCGGCTTCAATAAGGGCCGACGCGCACGGCGGTGTCCGACCGTGGTGGTTGCACGGTTCCAGCGAAACGTAAGCGGTCGCCCCGCGGGCCAGACGGCCGGCCTGCTCCAGCGATGTGACTTCAGCGTGGGGGCCGGGCGGTGGCTGTGTATGTCCGCGCCCGACGACAACGCCGTCGCGAACGATGACACACCCCACCGGAGGATTGGGGTGCGTGCTCCCCACGGCCCGCACGGCTTCCCGGTAGGCCGCGCACATCCATGCTGCATCATTCATCATTTGCCCACGTCATCCGGGTGATCCTTGTGATCCGCGCGAAGGATCCGGTCAACGTCCTCCCGTGTGATGGTTGCCTGGCGGATCGCCTTGCGCGACGCGAGATACTGTCGACTGATCTCGCCCGCATCCATCACCGCCATCAGCAGCAGGAGCACCGTCATGCCCAGGCAAATTCCCCAATAGCCAAGCGTGAGCGCATCTCGCTGTAGAATGGTCGTTCCGGGTAACGGCTGGAGGGCGATGGGAGAGTAGACCAGCATGATGGCGATGCCCATCAGGAGTACGCCACCGAGCAAACGCACAACCTTCTGGCGCGGCGTCAGGGTGACTTCTCCACGCTGGAATTTGAAAAACTCCCGCGCCAGGAACACTGCGACCAGCGCAATGCCCGCTACTCCCCACCAACCGCCCGCCAAACCCATTACGCCCCTCCGTGGTCCGCGCTAACGCAGAGCAGCAATGCCGGCGGCCACACCACCGGGGTGTGAGAAAACAGCTGTGCCCGCGATCAGCACGTTGGCGCCCGCATCCACCACTAAGGGCGCCGTCCTCGCGTCCACTCCGCCGTCAACGGCCACATCGACGTTCGGGCCCAGCATGGCCCGCGCTGCGCGGATCTTTGGCAGCATCGCTTCGATGAATGACTGCCCGCCGAACCCCGGGTTGACAGTCATAATGAGCACCGCGTCGAGGTCGTCCTTCACCCACTCCAGCACGTCCAGCGGGGTGTGCGGATTGAGCGCGACGCCCGCTTTCGCCCCGGCGGCGTGGATAGCCTGCAAAGAACGATGCAGATGGGGCGACGCCTCGGCGTGAACCCAGATCTGATCGCTGCCGGCTTTTCGAAACGCCTCGATGTAGCGATCAGCATCCTGGATCATCAGGTGCGTCTGCAACGGCAGCCCGGTTACCTTACGCACGCTGTTGATGACCGGCACGCCAAACGATATGTTCGGAACGAACGCGCCGTCCATCACGTCGAGGTGAATGATGTCCGCCCCGGCACGTTCGGCTTCCGAGACCTGTTCCCCGATGCGGGCGAAATCGCATGCCAGCAAGGATACGGAAATCTTGATGGCTGGATCGCCCGAGCCGATCATTTCAGCTCCTGACTGTACAATTTGCCATTCAGGAATACGCGGATGCGAACGCCATCACCCACCGTGTCTACGTTCTTGGTGACAACTTCACCGAGCCGATGCTGTTCATCGGCGACAGTGGTTTCACCGCGGTCGTCCACGATAACCAGTTGAACCTCGACTGGCTCTTCATAACCCGTCGCGGGGATCTGGAAGGATATCTTGAAGCTGCGCGGGCGTCCCGTGGGCGCGCCTGCCGCTCCGTACGACGCTCCGGGCGGGGCGGGGTTATCCGGGTTATACGTATCCACCGGAGGCGGTGGGGCGGGCACCGGTACCGGGCCCAGGCTGACAGTGACCTTCACTGTGGACCCCGGCGCGACCTGTTCGGCGGCCGGCGGGTCCTGGTCCATCACGTAGTCCTTCTGGATGTCTTCGCTGTGTTTGAGTGCGGTCTTCTTCACCGCGAGGTTCGCCGCGGCGGCAATTTCCCTAGCGCGGTCTATGGACATCTCCGTAAGCGCCGGCACCGTGGTCATTCTCGGTCCCTTGCTGACCAGCAACAGAATGGTTCGGTTGGGCCTGACGGTGCCGTTGGGCTCCGGGTCCTGGTTCACCACTTCACCGGCGTGACGCCGGTTCTCGGTCATCTTCAGGTTGGACTGGAGGCCCTTGTCCAGGAGAATCTGCTGCGCCTCCCCTTTGTCCTTTCCGATCACATCGGGGACGACAATCTCTTTCTGCGGCTGAAGGGCGTTGTACAGGAGCACGCAGACGGCGACGAGGCCGGCGCCGATAAGCATCAGGATCAGCGCCCGCAAAATGACGACAATCTTCGGATCGCCGTCATCGTAGTAGTCTTCAGTTCGTTCCGGTCGTTTGGTGTGTGTCACTGGTTTGAGCACCTGTGCAGGAGTGAAGTCCAATGGCTTATTGTATCGCAAAGCGTCCTGGATGCGGCGCAGATCGGCCAGCATAGCGGCGCCCTCGGCGTATCGCGCGCCCGGTTCCTTCTCGAGACACCGCATCACGAGGTCGGCCAGGGGCTTCGGAACCGAGGGATTCACGGCGTCTATGGGCCGGGGGGTGTCCTTCGCGTGCTTCAGCGCGACCACGATGGCGTTGTCACCAGGGAAGACCGGCGCGCCCGTAAGCATCTCGTACAGAATACACCCAAGGCTGTAGGTGTCGGAGGCGGGTGTGGGAATCTGCCCCTCGGCCGCTTCCCAAGACGCGCACTGCACCCACCGAAGAAGCGAATTCTGCTCGAGGTCGGGGCTGGCGGAAATGGCGCGCGAAAGCCCGAAATCCGCGACCTTGACGAACGACTGCTGGGTCAACAGCACGTTCTCCGGCCGGAGATCGCCGTGCACGATGCCGGCGGCGTGCGCGGCCGCAAGCGCTTCGGCAATCTCAACGGCGATGTCCACGGCAACGGCGACCGGCATCGGCGCCGTACGCCGGATGCGGTCACGCAGGTTGGCGCCGGGCACAAACTCTGTAACGATGCACACGCTGCCATCGTCCAGGCCGGAATCGAAAACGCGGGCCACGTGCGAGTCGATCAGCGATTCGGTCGCCTTCGCCTCGGCGACGAGGCGGGCCGCGAAGCGGCGGTCACGGGCAAGCGCGGATTTTAGGATCTTCACGGCGACGGTTCGCCCGGTCTCGCGGTCCCGGGCGCGAGCGACGTCAAAGAGCGCGCCCTCGCCAACCCGCTGTTCGAGTTCGTAGCGCCCCGCGATCAGGGGGGCGTCGTTTTTCGATCCAGTTGTGCTTGAGTCCGACATCAATGGTTCTAACGCAAAGTAAGCCCGGCTGTCACGACACGGGCGCCGGGTTCAGGTATGTCTCAAAAAGGCGACCCCAGTCCGAGCGCATGAACTCGCGCACATTGCGGCGGCCCACCATCGGGTACCACCAGCCATCATGATACGCGTTCGAAGCCGCCGGCGCCCATCCGCTCAGCGAGGAATGCAGCAGAGGCTTCTTCAGCAGGCGCAGCGGTCCCTTTCGAAGCATCTGGTCGCCCCAGATGACGAACGATCGCCGTGTGCTGAAACCCCATCTCTCCGCGGCCCGCGCGGTGTCTCCTACTATCTCGATCCGGCTGATATCCGCGCACCCCAACCCGCGGTCATGCGCCATTTTCAGGTACGGGATCGCCATCGGATCAAAACCCATCAGCGACGCCGCGACGCTGTCGATCGCCACCTGATCGGCGCTTGCCAACAACACGTTCTTTTCCCGCGGGACCATGGTGCGGGGACCGGCTCCATCGCCGCACACAGCGCCGTCCATCACCGCGAAGACTCCGGGGTGGATCTCCCTCTGCATCAGGAGAAGGTCCACCAGCGTCTCGTGGATAAACTCGTGGCAATAGTGCCGTACTTCCTTGAGGAGACCGCCAAACGAATTCTTGATCGCCCCCGTGGTTGTGCTGTGTCCGTGGGTCTTTACGGTCGGCATATGCAGCACGTTTCGACCGACGAACATTTTGGGGATTTCAATCCCCTCCGGGAAGATCCTGTTCAGCACCAGGAAATCGTTCGTGAACGGATAGCGTGTCCACTCGACGCTCGGAAGATCGGTGAACGGAATGCCTTCGCGCTTGAGGACCGGCAGCCAGCCATTATTCGCGGCCCCCTTCCAAGGGTCGGTAACGACCGTCTTGTTCTCAACCGGGTAGAGCGACCCCTTGCGATAACCGTCGGCGAGCATGGCCCGGAGAACGCCGTCAAGCTGCCACGGGGGCGAGGAGCACGCCGGATAGAAAAGGGTCCACGACAGGTTGAGTTTGAGGATCGTGTCGCGATCCGGGGAGAGAGCCTGCTGATAGCCGGCGAGGCGCATCACCCGTGCGTAATCGTCCAACACGGTCGATGGGGACGTATTGACGATCGCGACGAGGCTGCTCATTTACGCTTGTTGTCCCGATTCTCGACAGGCACGGCATCCGGTACGAGGCGCCGTGCAATCGCCACGACGACAACCAGGCCGGCAAGGAGTGTGTACTGAGGCGTGAAATCGATGAGGCCGAGACGAACGGGCAGGCCGGGGACCAGGCCGTAGCGCGCGAGATGCGAAACGCCCTGCAGCCCAACGGTGAACAGCCAAAGCGCGGCGGTAAACGATATAATAGTTCTCATGATTCCGCTTTCAACCTCTTCGCAACGCAGAGTCGCCGGGGACGCCTGTTCCCGGTTCGCCGCCCTCCCTACACGGCACCCATGCCAGTCAGGACGGAGCGGACAAGGTCAACCGGCGCCTCGACGCCGGTTTCCACGGCTCCGATACGCGTAGCCATCACCCACCGCACGCTGCCGCCCCGGGCTTTCTTATCGAACGCCATCGCCGCCATCAACTGATCCGCCGTGATACCCGACGGCACACTCGCGGGCAAACCAAGCGCGGTGATCAGGGCCTCGATTCGACGAACCGCATCCCCGGGTGTGATGCCCATTTCCCGGCCTGTGCGCGCGGCGGCGATCATCCCGATAGCGACCGCCTCGCCGTGCCGAAGCCTTCGGTAACCGGCA
The DNA here is from genome assembly GCA_036504095.1 of Armatimonadota bacterium. Lineage (NCBI taxonomy): Bacteria > Bacillati > Armatimonadota > Armatimonadota bacterium. The sequence continues at coordinate 36,412 of DASXVS010000025.1, forward strand.
GCCTTCTCCACGGCATGTCCGGCCGTGTGCCCGTAATTCAGTATGGCCCGCAGGCCGCCCTCGCATTCGTCCGCACTCACAACCCGCGCCTTGCAGGCCGCGGAATCGGAGATGCAGCGAGCCAGTGCGGAAGGCTCGCCCGCCGCGCACGCGTTCACGTTCGCCTCCATGAACTCAAACAGTGGCGCATCGGCGATGACGCCGTATTTCGCCACCTCGGCCAACCCGCTACGAATGTCGCGGGCAGGAAGGGTTCGCAGGACGTCCGGATCGGCAAGGACCGCCCTCGGTTGATGAAAAGCGCCCACCAGATTCTTGCCGATGGGCAGGTTCACACCCGTCTTACCGCCAATGGCCGAATCAACCATCGCCAGAAGCGTGGTTGGAATCTGGATGACGTCTATTCCCCGGAGCCACGTTGCCGCCGCGAACCCGGCCAGGTCTCCTATCACGCCGCCACCCAGCGCCAGCACGCAGCCGTGGCGATCCAGGCCCGCCTCGGCCATCTCGCCGTAAATACGAGCGACCATAGACAGCGATTTCGACTTTTCCCCGGCCGGCACAACCGCCACGCGGAGGTCATATCCGGCCTTCAATAGATCTGACGCGATGATATGCCCGTGTAGTTCCATCAGAACGGGATGTGACACCATTAGCAGGCGCCGTGCGGGGACCAGGTGCGGGAGGATATCCGCGATCCCACCCGTCAGACCGGGGCGAACGATTATGGGGTATGTCCGCGCGCCCAGCTCCACTTGAATCATCTTTTCAGTTCGCTTCATCAGCCCTCACCCCGTGGAACCATTGGCCGGCCCATCGTCGCCGCGAAGTCATCGGCGCCATGCCTGCCCTGTAATACGACCACCGTTCTGGCACCGTCGCGATACCGCTCAATTGCGGCGAGTATCAGCGGTCGCTTTCGCCGATTGAACGTCATCGTGTACCAGACGAACGGCCCGAAATCCCACGTCAACCGCTCAACACACCCTTCGTTCAAGTCGGGGCGGGCTGAGCCGCGGGTGCGCCACATTCGAGCCACGATTCGCCAGGTGCAGCACGCGGAGCCCTCGTCCAGATAGATGATGGTGTCTGCGGCGGTGAACCGGTCGTCCATGGTCGCGCCATAGTTGCCGTCGATGACCCAGGCGTCCGACCGGATCAGGGACTGGTGTATCGCGGCGAACTCGTCACGCGGGCTTTCGACCCAGCCTGGACGCCAGAAATAGCGGTCCAAATGGATGACCTCCAACCCGAGGGCTGTCCCGATACGACGCGCCAGCGTGCTTTTTCCCGAACCTGGGGGTCCGACAACGGCGATGCGACGCATCGTCAGGCCCCTGCTTCGATGCCTTCGACCAAATCCGCGACGAACTGGCTCTCCAGTTCGATTGGTTCGAGAGCGGCCAGCAGTTCCCGCATCGCGAACACAACCGCAGCCAGCACGCTCAGAAGGCCCACGACAAACATGATCGCCGCCACGGTGATGGCCTCGGGCCACTCGATGCTTAAGCCGGAACAGAGCGAAGACACGATGAGGGAACCGATGGCGGTCAGCAGACACAGCAGCGTCCGCTGAATGAGCCTCGCCCGGCGGGTAACGTGCGTGGTCTGGACCTGCAGCATATCCAGAAGCTGCTGATGCCGCGCGACAACCGTCTGGTCATCCTCTGTTGCGTGGTTGGTCAGCCAGTCCTGTTCCTGAAGCCGTTCGCGCTGAAAGGCGCGCAGCCGCCCGACGATCGAGGACAGACGGTTGTAGAACGCAAGGCACATCAAACCACACGCCGAGATGATGACGACAGGGACGACGGACGCGGCGATCACTCTGGACAGATCCTGAACCGGCATATAAACCTCTGCTTTCCGGTAAGTGACTGATTTGGGCGTTCAAACGCCCGTCTATTGTCACAGATGTTAGCGCAACCCGGTCGCGCTGTCCAAAATCGCGCAAAGGGGGGAGCAAGCCCGCCTCCCCCCGGACGCAATCCGTTGCCTGGCGCCGCTAATGAGCCCCGAGCTATTCACGACGTTTGCTGCGCCGGATAACTGCAGCGGGATACGCGATGACAAGCGTGTTCCGCGCTTACCGGGCCACGCCCATCAGTTGCGCAAGCCCCTGAACGAGGAATTGCGCCGTGACGATTTTCAGGATCAGCGCGACGGGGTACACACTGGCGTAGGCGAGGGTGGGCACATCGGTCTCGCTCTGACCCTGCGCCGCCGCGAGGGCCGGTGGGTTGGTCATGCAGGCGCTGAGCGCTCCCATTGACTGCGACACCGTCATCCGGGAGATCGCCAGCATGAGGACGAGAACCGTCACCACCGTGGCCGCGGTTATCAGGGCGCCCGCCCCGAGCAACTGCCACCCGTAGCGCTCAAAGACCGGCAGGAATTTGGATCCGGCCGCAGTTCCCGCGCCGGCCAGGAAGAGCATGAGGCCCAATTCTCGGGAGAAATTGCGCGCTCCGGCGGGGACGTGGAGTCGGAATCGGCCTACGCCTCCGAAGTGGCCCATCAACAGGCTGACGATGAACGCTCCACCCGATGCGCCGAGTTTCACCGCCATCCCGTTCGGGAGGCGAAGCTGGATCACGCCGATCGCGACCCCGGCGGCGAGTCCGAACAGGAACGGCACGAAGTTGGTTTCATCCTGTTTGCGATGTCCGGTGTCAACGGCTCCCGCGAATTGAGCTACGTTCCGGCGCTCGCCCACGATTCGAAGGGTATCGCCAAACTCCAGCGTTGTGCTTCCGGTCGGTGCGAGCTCCACATCCTGGCGCCGGATGCGGGTGATGACGACGCCGTACTCTTCCCAGACGCCGAGATCGGCGATGGTTTGGCCGACGATGGCCTTGTTCGTGACGTCGGCTTCATCCGCCGTGACGGACGTATCGAGGTCGCTCGGTTTGTGCGTTTCCTCGCCGATGAGCATCGCCATCTTGTCGAGTTCGTCATCGGCGCCGACGGCCGTGACGACGTCACCCAGCATGAGCACCGTGTCCGGCCCCGCCGGCATAACGACACCGGCGTGCCGCACGCGCGAAATGTTGGATACGCTGGCGCGATGGGGATTGATTTCGCGAACCCCTTTGCCATCACACGCAGGATTGGTGACCTTGAAATGCCTGGCTTTGAGTCGCTCATTGCGCTTAGCACGGTCCCGGAGCCACTTCTGGTCTTCACCTTTCACCCGCTTCGCCATGAACTTCGGCAGAACCTGGATGAGCAGGACCACGCTGATGGCGCTGAACGGATACGCAATGCCATAGCCGACGGCTGTGAGCGGCGTCTGCGCGGGCCCAAGGATCCCCTTCGCCGTCTCAGTGGCTGAAGCGAGGGCCGGTGTGTTCATCAGCGCTCCGGCAAACAGGCCCGCTCCCAGGTCAAACGGGAGATTGAGCACTTTGACCATGACGACCGTGAGGGCGCAACCCATCAGAACTGCGACGGTTGCTATGAGGGCGTATTGAAGGCCGCGGCGCTTGAAGGTCCGGAAGAAGCTGGGCCCGGCCTGAAGACCCACTGCGTAGACGAACAAGAGGAGCCCGATATCGGTGATCTCTTTTGAAACGGTGTGGCCATAATTCCCGAATACGAGCGCCACCGCAAGCACGCCGGCCGTCCCCAGCGAGATGCCTTTGATAGAGAGATGACCGATCCACGATCCCAGCAGAAGGATGGCGAATAGTACCAGCAGTTTCTCCGCGAAGAGAACCGATAGCAGGTCGTTAAGAGCCGCGAGCATTTATACCCCCTGTTGACTGATGCCTGATTGATGCGTCAAGAGTCGCCTATTGATGAGCGACCGAATCATTAATGATTGATTGCGTCATTCATATGGTGTCATGGATCGGGAGCAAATGTAAACAGCAAGGGGACGTTCCCGCAGCCAAACGGGCCGGTCTGGCGGACTACGGAGCGAGTTCGCGCCATTCGTCGAGGATGGCGGCGACCACCGCCTCGACGGTAAGGCCGGTTGTGTCGACGGTGAAGTGCGCCGATGCGTAGAACGGTTCCCGGGCAGCGAGCACCTCCCCGGCTCCCTGCACGGGGTCGCTGTAGCGGTCCAGAACGGGCCGCCTCTCGCTACTCTGCACCCGCCGGCAGTGTTCGTCGAGACTTGCGGCGAGCCAGACAACCCAGCACCGGGACCACAGCACCTCGCGGTTTCGCGGGCGGAGTATCGCGCCGCCCCCGGTCGCAATGACGACCTGATCCGCGCGAACGGCATCGCGGACGGCGGAGGACTCGAGGTCGCGGAACGCTTCCTCGCCGTCGGTCGCGAAGATATCGGGGATGGTCCGCCCGGTTGTTTCCGTGATGGCCGTGTCGGTATCCGTGAATCGCCATCCAAGGCGCTCGGCCAGCGCGATGCCGACCGACGACTTGCCGCTTCCCATCATCCCGATGAGCGCGATTCTAGGTGGAGAGGGCCGGGGCTGAAGATGCGAGGCGGGGATGCCCACTATCTGTCGGCCCGGGCCGGGGGCCGCCAGAGGTCGGCGATGCGGGCAGCGTAGGCTTCGAACGCGACGCGAATATCCGAGAGGCTATCGGCGCCGAACTTCTCCAGGAAGGCTTGCGCGACAACGATGGCAACCATGGCCTCTCCGACCACTGCCGCGGCGGGCACGGCGCAGACGTCGGAGCGCTCAAAATGCGCGTCAACAGGCTCCAGGGTGCGGATATCGACGCTCCGGAGCGGTTTTCGGAGCGTAGCGATCGGTTTCATCGCGGCGCGAACTACCAATGGCTGTCCGGTCGTGATTCCGCCCTCCAGGCCGCCGGCGCCGTTGGTGGGCCTTTCTATGGCGCCATCGTACAGGATCTCATCGTGGACGCGGCTACCCGGGAGCGCCGCCGCGCCGAAACCGAGGCCAATCTCTACGCCTTTGATCGCCTGGATACTCATCAACGCCCGGGCGAGGCTGCCATCCAGCTTCCGGTCCCATTGGGTGTGGCTTCCGAGGCCCGGCGGGAGTCCTTCGGCAACGACCTCGAAGACCCCGCCGAGCGTATCGCCATCGCCTCGCGTGGCATCGATGGAGGCAATCATCGCGGCCTCCGCGTTTGGGTCCAGGCAGCGAACTTCGCTGTTTTCGGCGCGTTCACTCCACTCGGCGATCGGCCCCGCCGGCGTATCGTCGGTGACGGCGCCGATGCGGGTTACCCGGCCGCGTATATCTACCCCGAACTCCGACAGAAGGCGCTTTGCCACCCCGCCAACCGCGACGCGCATCGCAGTTTCCCGCGCGCTCGCCCGTTCGAGGACATTCCGCAAGTCCGACCGCTGATCATACTTCAGCGCACCCGCCAGGTCGGCGTGGCCCGGACGCGGCACGGTGATAGGCGCGCGGCGGAAGGCTTCGGCTCCCTGAACGGCCTCCGCCGCCTGATCGTCTGTCAGAGGTTCTGCGCTCATCGCCGTGTACCAGTTCGCCCAATCCCTGTTCTCCACCATCAGAGCGACCGGGCTGCCAAGCGTCACGCCGTGGCGTACTCCGCTCAGGATGCGCACGTGGTCGTGCTCGATAGCCATCCGGCCACCTCGACCGTACCCCTTCTGGCGACGGGCCAGGTCAACGTCAATGGCAGACGCCGTGAATGGAAGGCCGGCCGGAAGGCCGTCGATCGTTGCCGTCAGCGCCGGTCCGTGCGATTCGCCGGCCGTGATAAAGCGGAATGGGTTCATGATGGGTATCAGGTTTCAGGTGTCGGGTGTCAGGGTGTCTGGTATTTCAAACGCGAACGGCCCGCCTTGGCGGACCGTTCGCGCATTCTTTTCGATTCGCTGCGTTTCGCCTAGCCCGGCGAGTTCTGGGCGCCTGAATCGTCTTCAACGATGGTCGGCGTCAGGAAGATCAGAAGCTGCGAGTTCTTGACGCTCTTGTCGTGGCTCTGGAAGAAGCGGCCAACGAACGGCAGATCCTGCAGGAACGGGATGCCTCGGGTCGTCACGGAGTCCGTCTTGGTCTGGAGGCCGCCGAGAACGATGCTCTCACCGCTCTTGACGCGCCGGATCGTCTGAAGCTGCTGCCCAATGATGATCGGGGCGGACTGACCGTTCGGGCCGGCGATGAAGCCGTTGATCTGCTGAACCTGCGGGGACAGTTGGACGGTGACGCTGCCATCCCGGTTGATTCGCGGCAGAACGTAGAGGCCGGTAGTCGTCGGGATCTGCTGCAGCGTGCTGGTCGCGATGTTGCCGCCAACGTTTCCCTGCGAGATGCTGGAGGTCCAGATCGGGTAGGATTCGTTGCTGGAGATCGTGGCGCCGACGTTATTGAGTGTGCTGATCAGTGGAGCCAGAATCGTATGGGCGCGGTTGTTCTGCTTGAGAGCAGTCAGCGTGGCGTTTATGTTGCCCTGGGCGATATTCATCGTGATGGTAGGTGTCGCCTGGGTGCCCTGGCCGCCGATGTCGGTTGTGACGTTGCTGTTGAGGACCGAGGTGGACCAGTTCAGCCCGAAGGCGTCCAGGTCGTTATCGCTGACGGTTACGAATTCCGCCTTGATACTTACCTGCTTCACCGGAACGTCGAGAAGCTGGATGATGTTCTTCAACTCGTCGATGGCATCCGGCTCACCGCGAACGAGGAGGCTGTTGTCCTCCTGATACGGGAAGATTGTGTCGATGCCGTCGGGTACGAGGCGGTTCTGGTTGTTGTTGGCGTTGGTGCCGGTGTTGGGGGCCTGCCCCAGCCCGGTGGTTCCGGTGGCGCCGGGCTGTCCGGGCTGTGTGCCGAAGCCGGTCGTTCCACCGCGCCGTCCGCCCCGTGGGAAGCCGATCTGCCCCGCGGAATCCAGTTCCTGGATATCGGCGTTCGCCTGATCGGAGCTGGTATCGCTTCCGATCACGGTCACGGGCCGGACTCCCGGTCCCATCGCGCCGGCCGGGTTGAGCCCGCCTGTCCGTCCATTGGGGAGCAGATTGAGGCTGTTACCCGACGTGAAGGGTCGAACCGAAAGAGAGTCGTCCATGTAGAGCGCAACCATGATGTCTGACGGGCTAGCGCTCCGCAACTGGATCTTCTCGGTTGTCACGATACGGGCCGGCGCGGGAGCGGTGGCTTCCACAACAACGGGCGCCACGGGCGCTTCGGAGTTGATGTAGAAGATGCCATCTTCTCCCTTGTACCAGGGTGTCTTGGTCGCGGTGAGAATGGTGTTGAGGGCCTTCTCAACGGACATGCCGTTGAGGGACACCGTTACCTTCTTGCTGGCCAGCGAAGGGGGATCCGCGATAATGATCTTGGCTCCGCTGCGTTGGGTCAGCATTTCGATGGCCGCGGTAAGGGGCGTATTGCTCAGTTCCAATTGGACCTGGCCGGCCGGTTTCTGAGCCATCAATGGAGCGGCCAGAGAGGCGGCAAGAATGCCGGAGACCGCCAGCCAGAGCCGGGGCCTAGCGCTGTGTCGCCGCGCAGAATTCATCGAGATTCCCTCCTGATTTGGATACGGGCGCCGGATAGGGTAGCAGAATGGCTCCCGCCGTAATTCACGTGCCGCTCCCGGCGGGATGGCATCGCCCGTGATGTGTTCTTGTTCAAAATCCATGTATATCAAACGGATGCGAACGCTCGCACACGCTTGATGCGCCGGGCCCCTTTGTTTGGAAGGCGCCCGGCGCAAAACGCTGGCGTCTAGCGGCCGAAGCCGCCGCCGCCAAAGCCGCCGCCGCCAAAGCCGCCGCCGCCGAAGCCGCCGCCGCCACCGAAGCTGCTGCCGCCGCCGAAGCCGCCGCCGCCGAAGCCGCTGCTGCCGCCGAAGCCGCCGCCGCCGAAGCTGCTGCCGCCGCCGAAGCCGCCGCTCATGCCGCCGCCGCCGAAGCCGCCGCCCATGCCGCCGCCGCTCATGCCGCCGCCCATATTATTGGCCGCGCGGTTGCTGCCCTGGCCAGAAAGCGTTCCGTAGATATCCAGCGAGTCCGCGAAGTTCATCGGGATCTTTTCAATCTGAAGCGGGGGAGCGACATCCGTCGTCGCCGGGCCGGCGTCGGTCGGAAGTGTGCCGCCCACCGGGCTGGCCGCCACGTCAACTTTCTTGGCGTCGATGATGTACACGCCGGTGTCGCGGTCTTTCTTATACGAGAGGTTCGCGGTCTTCGTGATGATGTTAAGCGCGGCGTCGAACGTGACGTCCTGCAGCGTTACCGTTACCGTTGGAGCGACCTGTGTGGCTTCCGGAGTAAGGGCGTAGTTAAGGCCAGTGCCACGAAATAGAGTGTCCATTGCGTCTCGAGTGGCCATGTCCTTAAAGTCGATGCTGATCGTCTTCGCGGGCTTGGCCACCGGCGCGGGCGCGGGCGTCGGAGCAGGTGTTGTGTCTTGCGCGGAAGACACACCGAGGGAGGTCAACCCGACCAGCACGACGGCTGTTCCAAACAGGCTAAATCTCATTACAGAAACGTTTCCTTCCGTTGGGTGCTGCTGACGGTACATCAGCGGAAGCACACCATATTGTACTCATTTTCATTGGACTCGGCAATGAGCCGCATCCCTCAAATTCGCCATAGACTCGCAGAACATCGGCCGGGGCCTTAGCCTTCAGGCAGCGGCGGGCCGCCGGGACGTGGCCCGCCGGGCATCGGTGGGCCACCACGGAAGCCGCCAGGGACCGGGCCGCCATACGGCACACCGCGTCCCATGCCACCGGGGGTGGTGACGCTCCCTTCGGGAGCGCCCTTTAGCGGAACCCTGATCGTGCTGGACTGACCTGGTTTCGGACTATCGAGCCGTTTGAGAACGATGCCATCGCGGTCGATGCGGGTCACCTTGACACGTTCGGTGCCTGAGGTGAGGACGTCGCCGGGCTTAACTACACTGGTCTTACCATCGGTTTCCAGAACACCGAGCACGCGATCTCCATACAGGAGACCGGCAACGCGGCGTACGACGGGGATCTCATTTGGTTGGGAAGGATTGGGCGTCTCTGCCACGAGAGCTTTGGTTCGCCAGAGGGACGGCGGAGATGGAAGCTGGCGCATCTGCTCGTTCAGTGCAATCTCCCTTTGCTGCGCAAGCCATTTGCGCCGCAATTCACGGAGCGCAGCCGCGCTCCTCATGCCGAACGGGGCGAACGGATCCCGGCGCGGCGCATATATGGAAGCCCCTGAAACCTTTTTCGACGCCCTCCTGGGCCCCGCGGCAACCGGAGCGGAACCGGTAGAGCCGCCGTCCAGCGTTTGAACGCCGCCCCCGAGGGTCTGCGGAGCGTCATTGGAAGGGCTTGGGGCCGGAGCGGTTTCGGGAGTCGGGGCGCCTGGCGCACCCGCAGCTCCGCCGGGCATCGGCGGACCACCCGGCATCGGCGGGCCGCCGGGCATCGGTGGGCCACCTGGCCGCATGCCACCGGGCAGCGGTGGGCCGGCGGCGTTGCCGCCGAACCCGGCCGTCGTGCCATCCGGATTCGCAGCCACCTCTTCCGAACCGGACCCGCCAATGATGCCCGTCACCTTGAATAGACCGAGGATCAGGAGCAACAGGACCACCGCTCCCACACCACCGTATATCATGGCCTGCTGGCGGTTGTTCTCGATGTATTCTTTTAGGTCAAACTTCGCCATTCAATCTGCCTCTCACTCAGCACAACACTGCTCGGCAACGCTCGTCGCGACCCGCGCCGATCAGCCCATCGGCGCGCCGCCGGGGCGCGGTCCACCGGGCATCGGCGGTCCACCGGGCATGGGCGGGCCACCTGGCATCGGCGGGCCGCCTGGCCTCATGCCGCCAGGCATCGGGCCGCCGGGTTGTCCGGACGCACCCGGGGTGGTTGCGCCGCCGGCCGCGCCGCCGCCCGGAACCGAAGCCTTCTGCATCTTGTCGCCGTTCAACGGGTACACATAGACCGTCATGTTCATTTCCGCAACGACGGTGTCGCCGTTGCCGGTCAGGAACGCCGGAACGGGGCTGCCTCCGATGGTATTCGCGTCCTGCGTCTGCGACTGGGCGGACGTAAGGATCACCTTGTCGATCGAGGCCAGGCGCCGGCATTCCCTGGTGGACCTGAGCATCCGCATGATACCCGGAAATGTGCCTCGAACCTTCACGCCTTCGATAACCAGTTTTTCGAGCGTGGGATCGATGGTGTTGGGGTTCGTTCCATCCGGCGGCCCTTTCACCTCGGGCATGGTGATCACCGTGTTGCCGGTGCTCCTGATCCATCGCGTGATTACGGAGGCGCAGACGGTGTTCTTCTCAAGGGTGAGATCCTCCCAGGCCGTCCAGATATCCGCGCCGAGGTCAAGCGGCTGATTCCGAGGACCAATGCGGAAGTAGTGAGCCTGGGCCACCCTCCACTGGTTCTGGGTAATCGCGGCCTTCTGCTCGGCGGTCGCCAGCTGTTTCTCCGCGGCGGCCTTCTTCGAAGGATCCGCCTGGGCTTCCAGGTCCTCGACAGCGGCACGGTTGGCGGTGTTGGTCTTCACAAGCGGCGCGATCCAAAGGTACGCCGCCGCTCCTCCGACGATGGCCGCCAGGAGGATCGCCAGGATTCCGATGTGAACAGGCTTCAGTTTGGGGGGGGTTAGATTCATCTCTATTGTACTTGCGGCTGGGCGGCGCCCGGCGGAGTGGCGATATCTATCTTGTTCAGTAGGTCGATGGCGATCTCAACGTCATACATCGCCGGCTGCGGCGGACCGGACGGCGCGGCGGCGGCGGGCATGCCTGACGCTCCGCCAAGCGCATAATTGTATTGACCGGAGGCTCCCGTCGCGGGACTGGCAATGCTCATGGGAGAGTTCGGGTTCATGCCACCTGGCATGGGGGGGCCGCCCGCCATCGGTGGCCCGCCGGGCATGGGTGGTCCGCCGGACAGGGACTGCGCGCCGACAGACGAGCCGGAACCCGACGTGTCTGTACTCGCCGCGCCGTACGAGACGGCCATAACGGAATCGATGATCGGGCAGCGCCGCAGATTCCGCGTCGTCATGTTGACCAAAGTGGCCTGCGCCATTCTCTTCGATTCCGGCAGGCGAACATGCATGGTGACGGAAACCGAGCCCGGCGTGGGCGTGATGTCTGAGACAACGGCGCCGGGGTAGGTATAATTGGCGATGGAATTGAACACCTTCGCCCAACCGGCGTTCTTTCCCGTGACGGGGTTCACGGCCGTGTCGATGAACGTGGTCTTTTCCAGAACACCCTTTACCGCCGCCGTGGCGTCATCCGCCTTCTTGTTGATTCCGGCGATCTCCGTCACCGCGGCTTGGGCAACTCCCTGTCGGGCGGCCAGGTCTTTGGCGACGTTATTCTGGAACATGCCGAACGCGACCAATCCGGCCGCTTCGGCCAGAATGAGTAACGCGGCAAGCAACCACGCCACTCTCACCTTCTTGCGGAGGTAATAGGCGGCCGGTATCAGGTTAATGGTCGGGATTGACATTTATGCGGCCTTTTTCTTTCCAACGGGGGCCGTGGCGATGGCGTTGCGCGCGCTGAGACCGATGGCCACCGGTATGAGCGCGGCTATCTGCTGAAGGTAGTCCGATGGAACCGCCGGGGAGCCCAGCGATGTCGCCGCGGGCAATCCAGCGATCTGAACGGGAAGGCCCAATTCCTTCTCCAGGAAGCCATTGAGACCCGGGAGATTCGTCACGCCGCCGAACAGGACCACGCGGTCCACCCGGGCGTCATTCGCTCGCGTGGTATAGTACTCTACGGAACGCTTGATCTCGGTGGCCATTTCGGCGACCACCGGCATAAACGCGTCGGAAATCTCCCGGCGATGCCTTTCAGCCTCAGTGAGGACCTCAGGTACGGGCTCCGGGGCCGGCGCTGGGGCAGCCTCGACAACAGGCTCCACGGGGCCGCTGTTGGCCGGGCCGACATCGGGCAGTTCAAAGGTCGGGCCGTCGGCGGGCGCTGGCGAGAAGTCAACACCGAACGCGGGCGGAATCTCGGGGTCACCGAAGGCGGGCGCCGTCCCGAACGTTGGTTCCGGGATCGTCTGCGGAGTGTCGCCGAATATCGGGATATCCGGGGCGGAAGGGGGAACGATACCGGCTGCGCTAGGAGTGAGCGGGGCAGAGAGGTTCAGGCCCTGGCCGGCAAAATCGCCGAACTCGAACTGCTCCTCGGCCTGCGGGGCTTCCCCACCCCAACGCTCGCTGGCGTCATCGGGAACGAAGCCGTGCTGCTTCTTCAGGTGCTCCGCCTGGGTGATGTCCACATTGAGCGCGTGGGAGACCGCTTCCGTCATCGCGTTGCCCGCAACGGGGATCGTACGCGGGAAGGCAAGCGTTCCGGACTCGTAAATGCCGACGTCAATCTTGGAGGCGCCGATATTTACGAGGGCAACGGTCTGGCCGGGATAGGCATCGTCCACGTCAAACAGCGCGCGCGCGCCTGCGAGGCACTCTACATCGATCGCCACCGGTGTGAGGCCGGCCATAAGTATCGTCTGCAGCATGCCCGCGACAACGGCGTTTTGGGCGACGGCCAGCAGAACCGCCATGTTGGGCGAGTTCGGGTCGTCGGTGGGGCGCGCCATCGGCTCAAAATCTTTAACAACCTCGTCCGGAGCGAACGGGATGTGCCGGTCGATTTCCCATTTCATCGTCTCCGCGAGTTCCTTGTCGGTCATCTTGGGGACTTCAATCACGCGCACAACAACCGACGATTGCCCGGCGACCGAGGCCACCACGGATTTCGTCTTGATGCGGCTTTCGGCCAGCAATTGCTTGATCGCTGAAGCGAGGACGGCGGGATCAACGATCTCGTCGTTCACGATGCACCCGGGAGGGGTGGGCAACACTCCGACTCCGGTAATCGAGAGGGCGCCTTTGCTTGGGCGCATTTCAACGACCTTGATGAAGGCCGCCCCGATATCCAGACCGAGAACCGGGGTTCCGCCCTTGTTGGTAACCGCCATGCGTTCCTCTTGTGGTGGGATCCGGACCATCGCCTCAGCGACGGCCAAAGGTGGTGCGGGAAGCGCTGCGCCGTGTAGGGGCGCACGCGACCTCATGCTAACACTAAGACGGGCAAAGGGTCAATACGGTGTCAGGTTTCGGGTGACCGGTTGCTGGTGACGGGTGTCCGGTATCGGGCACGGTGGCCCGGTCTACCCCAACACACGCCTCCCGTCACCTGTCACCCGTCAGGCTGCGGGTGACGGGTGGGTCAGGCACGAAAGCCCGACCTTCCCGACACCCGCTGCCTTCCACCTGTCACCCATTCACCCTACTTGTTCCGGAAATCCGGACTCAGAGTTGTATAGTAGACGTCGCTTGCGGAGCCCGCGTACATCAGACCTCCGAACGAGCTCTTGGGGTCATCGAATATCTGGTAGTAATACGGATCGACCGGTTTAGACTGGATGAGCGACGGCACACTGGTTGTATTCCCCGCGCTGCGGCTGGGCCTGGTGCTTTCCCAGAACAGCCACATGCTGTTATTGCCACGGACGTAATACAGCGGATCACCCGGCGGCACGTCGCTGAACGGGTCCTTGAACATCCAGGGCACGCTGTCATTGCCTTGCGCCTGGGTTGGAACGGCCCGCGGCTGGGTCCACGTCTCCATCGGAAGCCTGAAATCGCCGCCCGCGGTCCCGTACCTTACAGGAGCCGGGATGCCTTCCGGTATCCACCCGATCGTGAAGCGCCCCACTTTGCTTCCGCCCATATAGACGTCCACAACATCTCCATCGTTCGCTCCGGTAAAGAAGAGACGTCCATTTTTCCGGTCGACCGTCACATAGAGATCGACCTGCGCTCCCGAAGTGTCCGTGAAGCTGATGACGGGCAGCTTGCCTTTGCTGTCCAATGGTATAGGCGCGACGCCGGTGTCGACGCCCAGCCGATACGTCTGGTAGAACAGCGAGCTCTGGCGCGTGGCGCCTTCGGGCGCCGCGCTGCGGCGCCACAAGACCCACATCCGGTCGCGACGGATCACCAGCGGGTTCGTCGCCGTAATGGGCGCATTTGTCTCCGTCGGATCCGTCACCACCTCGTGCGTTTCGTCGATCCATATCTGCGGCATCGTGTCGGAGATGTCGTCGTCGGCGGTCACGCGCAGCGCATAGGGGTTCATCGCCACGAAGACGAAGTCCTGCACCAGGACGTTATTGGCATCGGAATGCGGCACGGTCATCGGCGCAGGGTGCCCCACCGGGTCCGAGGTTGTGAAGCGGACGGTGCCGCCGCCGGCGTCGATAAACGCCGTCACATTCGGCAGGTTACCGCCCGCGGCCATATGGCCCGTGACTTCCACGATGCCACCCTGGTTGTTCCCGGGATTGCGCGACGTGAAGGTCGCAAACAACCGGTAGTCGTTGTCATTGCTCGGCTGGCCTTGAGGCGCCACGGGCTTCTGGAACCAGTAGACGACCGTTCCGAGCGGCCCACGGCCGAGCCAGTCCGCCCAGCGCGAGCGGAAGATGGGGCGCGGTTCGCCGGCCACGCGGATCAGCGGGTCCAGCGGCTTGTTGTCGATGCTCCTGGGGTCGGCGCCCTTTCGCGCGAATCCCATCGTGCCCCAACCGCCGACGGTGGCGGCCGAGCCATCCTCCGCGGATTTCATCGCCACGTAGCGCACCACGTATATGTCCGGGTTGCGCGCCGAGCGGTTGTAGCCCGTGAAGGCGACTTCCAGGACGCCCTGCCGGTATTTCGCGTTGGACGAATCCAGGAGCACCTTGGGCATTTGATGGTAGTACACGCTGGGGTGTAGCGCGCTGCCGACGCCGGTCGGCAGCGCCAACTGCGTCGTTTTCCAGGTAGCGTCCTTGCTGATGGCGCCGGTATTGTCGGTCGCGATCGTGCTGACGTAGAGTTTCCAGGCGCCCGGGGCGCCGCCGAACCACGCGACACCGAGCCCGATCACGCGCTCGCCAGTCAGGTAGGCGGATCCCACCTCGGCGCCATTCTTCGTGAGGGTGCCGCCGGCGGTGATCAGGAAAGGCCGCGGCCCGTATTTCGGGGTGAACGGATCGAGCGAGCGCAGGCCATTCACCACGCCGACAGCCTGAATGGAGCCACCGGAAATGCCCACGGTGGCGTTGGAACGATCCACCGCGATGGGCGCGTAGAAGATGGCGCTCCGCTGGTCGGCGCCGATGCCCGTCGTTCCGACCCAGAAGACGACGCGCGGGAAATTCGTGCCGTGATACTCAGTCAGAGGCGCGGGCGACGTGTAATTGAGATCGGACGCCGATATCTCGCCCGGTTTCACGCCCAGCGCATCCGCCACGGTTGCGTTGTCAGGAAGCCACGGCTCCGCGCTCGGCGCACCGAACCATCGGGCGGGCGCGCCGAAATTCGGGAACAGGAAGAGCCCGCCGGTGTTGCCGCCCTGGTACTGCCAGCCCCACGGGTTCTGCGCCAGCACGCCGGTGAGGAACTGATTCACGTTGGCGCCGTAGTTGATGGGCGGATTGGTCGGATCCTGCCACGTCATCGCGCTGGCGAAGATATGGTACTTAGAGGCCGCTTCCGCCTTCGGAACGAACGGCGCAATCGGCTGGAAGCCGCTGCTCCCGACTTCCCCGACGCGGTTACTGGACCAGAAGGTGACAAGGTCGCCCGTCGAAGGATCGCGGAAGGCAGACGGTGTCGTATCCTGGGCCAGCGACTGCCACACTTTTCCGAGGCTGGCCAAGTCGTTCGGCGTGGCGAACGTTGCGGACATGGCGACGCCGGTGTCGGCGTTCGGCAGGAACGGGGCGAGGCGCGAGGTCTTGTCGGTAAGCCGGGCTTCGCCCACGTTGACGGTGACCACCGAGTCCGCGCTCACTCCGGACTCGCCGGGCGTTAGGACGCCGTCGCCGGAAGTGAACTTGCCCGCGGCAAACTGGATGTCCTCGAAGACAACAAACCGGCCGTTAGGCGTGGAATAGCGTCCCGGCGGCGTTCCCGGCGGGATGGCAACCGTGAGATACGGCAGCCCCGGAGGCGACGCCACGCCGGTCGCGTTGTGCTGGCGGCGGACATAGCCCGCGGCCCAGAGGTTGGGAGCGTCCGGCGCCGTCGAGGGAGACGCTGCAAAGACGTCCTTCACCTGGATGATACGGCCGTTTCCGTCGTCGCCGATGGCGCCCGGGGTCGGCTTGCGAACCGGCGTCCACAGCCGCGGATCGGACGGACCGCCCGCGCCGGATTTCGGCAGCGGATCGATTGTGGAGGCCAGGTTAAACCGCTTCAACTTGCCGGACCCAGGCCAGTTGCTGTGCTCGTCGGCGCCCAGGTACGGGTTCTGGTCGATCTCTGGCGCTTCCAGATGGGCGGCCAGCGGATCGTACTTGTCGAGGCGCAGGCTCCAGAGGTTCACATTTCCCGTGTTGTAGACCGCAAACGGCGCATAGTAGGAGCGCTCGCCGAACAGCAATCTGTCTTCGTCGCCCGGACTTGCGCCGGCGGTAACGGCCTGGTTGTCGTAGTAGTACTGGAACGGGATATAGCCGGCAGGGATGCTGGAT
Source organism: Armatimonadota bacterium (assembly GCA_036504095.1). Taxonomy (NCBI): domain Bacteria; kingdom Bacillati; phylum Armatimonadota; species Armatimonadota bacterium. Next base: position 52,831 of record DASXVS010000025.1, read on the forward strand.
TCCGGGCTGCGCGGCACGTCGATGGTGGTCGTCGCGACCTTCAACGATTCGTTCGGACGGACCTGCGCGCCGGACACGAACATACGATAGGCTTCGCCGGCGTCGGTGTCGGGCGAGCCGTTGCCATTCACGTCCGCGTATACCTTGGTCAGGTACTGCTGTTCCCGGGCAACGAAAGCGTTGGATGTGGGCAGCAGCGGGTTGTTGATACCGCCGGCGTAATACTGCTGCGCATTGGTGTGGCTCGGATCGGTGAACGCGCCATACAACCCGGCCCCCAGGGACCGGCCGGCGGGGTTCCACGCCAGTAGAGCCGCCGCGGCCGCCGAGTTGTTCGTCGGATTGATGGTGTAGTAACCGGGGCCAACGCCCGAAACCTTGCTCTGATCGCCGGGATCGATGTTCGGCGGCGAGTAGTTGGCGGGCTGATATTTCGGGACGGCGACGCGCATCGAGAAGTTGGCGAACCCGTTCGGGAAAAGCGGGGCGTCATCGAGGGTGGCGTCGGACTCCGTGTCGCCGGCCATGGTCGGCTCCCGCAGCCAGGTTGTCTTGCCCGCGTCAATGTCCGGGTAGTCGAGGCTCTTGTTCTCCTCGCCCGTGACGAACGGGGGGGTCTCGGCGCCAATGTACACATGCGCGTTCGGATCCTGGGCGCTTGCTATCTGCGGCCCCCAATAGGACGGCAGGTTCGGATCGGTAGCCTGCGCATACAGCGGCTCCGGCGGCAACGTGCCCAGCGATGACGGAAGGCCGTTCGGGAGATTGCCTGTATTCACTAGCAGCGGCTTGTAAGCCGCCTTCGGGCCGCCGACCCAGCGAAGCCTGTTGCCCTGGACGCGGACGCGCAGGTAGATGTTGTCGCCGGAGCCGGCGAGCTTGGAGTTCGCCAGCGCGCGCAACTGCGGCAGGTGGCTCCGGTCAACGACCGTCACCAGGTTCTGCGGGATCGTATTCGTCCCGTGGTCTCCGATCACGGACGTCTCGATCGGGATGCGCTCGTTGCCGTTGCGGTCGACTTCCTTCTCCTGGTCCGTTGTAGGCGTCACGGGCGTCGTGGCGGTCGCCAGCAACGGCGCCGGTACGGTGGTGGCGTCACCGGGCGTGAAATGCCCCATCATATTGATCGGGTTGCCCAGGCGGAATTTGGTGAGCGAAGCAATCTTCACGCGTTGTGAAGCCTGTCTGCGCCGGACTTCCTTGCCATTGACCACGTCGACGAGATCGGGCGCCTGATAGAACGCCGTGACGGTGTAGCCCGATCCGCGCCAGCCCGGGGCCAGCAATTGCCCGTGCAGCGGGTTGACGTATTCGGATTGCGGCGCCATCGGATATCGCAGGCCGATCGGAACAGATTCGCCAAACGGGTTCAGGTAGAATATCTGCCGGGAGAATCCGGTGGTCCCCGAACTCTCCAGCGAGCCCTTCAGCGTCGCCGTGGTGCCCGGCCCCGTCAACTGGAAGGTTAGTGTGCCCCAGTCGGTTTTAGCCTTGGCGGCCTCGGTGTCGAGGCCCGGGCCCCATGCGACCACGCCTACCGGATCGCCCCATTCCAGGAGGGCGCCGTTGGCGGCCTGGAAGTTGGCGTTGGCCACCCCCACAGGCTGCGGCGTGGTGGGTCCCAATTTGGCGGCATTGCCCGGAGGTCCACCGGTGGGCGCGGCCGTGCCCTGAAACGCCTGAGGCGTGGTGAAGTTGTAGCCGAACCCGGCCTGGAAGATGTCAACGTAGAACTCGAGGTCGCCCGCCACGGACGCGCCGCCGCTGGGGCGGACGCGGTCGGGCGCCGGGCCGCGCTGGCCCCTGTTGCGGTAGCCAGTGCGTCCGCCGCCGCCGACGTTCCCGAAGTCAAAATCAGGCAGTTGGTTCGCCCACGCATATAGAAGCCCGTTGTCGCCGCCCGCATACACATAACCGGCGTGGATGACCGGGGTGGAGACGACCGGCTGCTGGACCGGCTGAAGGCTCGTGACCGGCGGATCGACGCTCGTGTCGGTGGTCGGTACGTCCGAATCGACTTCCCAGCCCCAAGACAATTCACCGCCCGTTGTCGCCGGCGTCATGAGTTTGTTGTGGACGTCGGTCACCGGCTGGGTGCGCGCGGATGTGGTATCGAGGGCGAGCACACCGGTTGTGACACCGATAAAGACGTAACTGCGCCCGGCCGCCGCCGGATAGCTTGACGTGAGCATAAGGGGCGAACTGACCACGGGCGACGAGTAAAGCCCCGCCGTTCCCGCGACATTGCCGGGAAGCGAATACGGAAGACGCCAGTACAGGCGGTCCACGCTGGCTTTGGCATCGTCGGCCGGCCCGGCCCGCAGGGGGTAGACCCGTCCGTTGTTGTCGATCGCGAAAAGGATGCTCTGATCCTTTAGCGGGCTTCCCTCTCCAGACCCGGCGCTGACCGCTTCGTTGACCTCGCTGAATATCTGTTGGCCGGTGGCGTACGCGGGTGTGACGTTGAACGCGGACGGGCGGATGGTGTAGTCGGTGGCGGGTGTTTTGTCGAAATCCGTGTTGACATCGCGCGTCACGTCATTCCAGCGGTCAAAGGTCCACTTGACGGTTCCGTTCAAAGGATTGACGCAGAAGATGGTGCCGCCGCTGAGGCCGGCTTCAGCGCCGATCGTGGCGTCGTTCTGGTTCGTGGGCGAGGTCACAAAGATCGCGTCTATCTGGGGAATGACGTGGCCGGACGACGGTTCAATGTAGGGGCTTCCGGCGATTGGCCGGGCGACCACCGTCGCCAGCAGCGGCTTGGACTGCGCGGGGACGAGGCGGCCGCTCTGGGAGTTCACCTTCGTGTCCGGCAGAATCACCGTGCCGGATGTGGTAACCTTCTCAAAAGGGTAAGCCACGAAGCCGAAATGGTCCAGCCGGTATCGCGTGCCGTTGGTGGACGTTGTGCCGATGGTTCCGCCCTGGACGGAATCGGTGACGTCCCAGCCCGCGCTTGTGCCGTCGCGGATCGGCGAACCGTCCGCCGCGTCTAGCGCGTACACCTTGCCGTCATCGCAGCCGAAGAACAGAGCGAGGCGGCCGGTCGCATCAGCCGCACCGGGCCGCAGCTGGCTCTTGGCGGTCGGCAGGAACCCAAGTGTGGGCGACGTGTTGATCGGGTTGCCCGCGACGCTGTCGTAAGTGATGTAAGTGGGATTCTTCGCGTCGCCCGTGCGCAGAATGCCCTGCCCCAGCGGCGTCGTCTTGAACTCCCATTCCTCCAAGCCGGTCGCGGCGTCGATGCAGAACATGCGGCCCATCGCGGAGCCTACGAACACCACGACGCGTGTCTGCCCCGGGTGGCTGAACGCCGTGGAGGGAAGGGCGATTTCGGCGGAAACCGGGCTCGAGATAATGGCGCCGGAAACGATTGGAGCATAGGGAGCGAGCAGCGGGCCGTCCGATTTCGCATTAACGGTATCGCCGCTCAGCGTCGGGATATATTCGCCGGGCGGTGTAGTAATGACCGCCACCTGGGAGCGTGTGCTGCCGTTAAGCGTCGAGTAGACCGGAACGCGGGCGGCGGCGTGGAACGCCCATACCAAGCGGCCCATATACGTGCTGGTGAGCGAGCCGCCTCCTGTGGCGGGAACGCGGCGGGCGCCTCGCGGATCGGCGTCGAAAGCATACAGGTATCCGTCATCGGACCCAACGATGTACAACTGCTCGGTCGCGAGGCCCGCTTCCTTGACGATCTTCAGCGGGTCGCGACGGTCGTCCCGGACGTGCTGGAGGTTCGTGTCGTAGTTGTAATACGCGGAGATGTAGGAAACGGGGACCTGGAGCCGAACGAAGGCGCCCGTGGAATTGATGGGCCCCATGCCGTTCGCCTGCCGGAATCTGTTGTCCAGCGGGCCGGAGAACACGTCGCCCTTCGTCTTGCCGGCGTTTTCAACCAGCCCGAACGCCTTGCCGGTGATGCTGAGGTTGTACAGGCGGTCCGTGACGCGCTCCGGGATATCCGCGCGGTTCGGGCCAACGGGGCCGGCGCCGCTGTCGATGCCGGGGCCGGTACCTTTGATATCGGTCGTATTGGCGACGGCGGGCATCATCCACTGGGTGGCCACGGCCTCGCGGCCGGGCTTCTCAATCGTCGCATCCTCCGTGCTGTACGGCGAGGTGCTGCTGCGTGATTCCTCAGGAGAGTAGTCGAACGCGCGCATCGCGGTATCCGACGCGTTGATGAAGAAGCGGTGCTGCGCGAGCGACGGAGACCCGGCAAAGGTGCCCTGTGAAGAGGTGCTGGCATTCCCGATCTCGTCCTGCGGGACCAGGTAATACGGAAGGTTTCGGACGCCATACCACCAGAACGGCTTGAAGTTGCGGGAGAAATTGGTGAACTCGGCGAGTTCGGTCGTGCCCGCGAAGCCTTCAAGTGAGAACACGCAACCGGTGTTCTGCATGTTCAAATAGTTGTACGGGTCGGAATTGGCATCGTAGACCTCCGTTCCGGAGGCGTCCGTGGAAAAGTCTCCCACACGCGTGCCGGGCAGGTTGTTGCGCACATCGCGGCGGACCATTGTGGTGGATCCGAACATGACGGTCATCGCCAATTCGGGGGTGATATCGTCACCGCCCACCATGACGCCGGCCACTGTGGCGGACGAACGGATCTGGCCCAGGGTGTAGCCAAGGGGGTAGGCGTTGCCGGGGTCGTCGAAACCCGCACCCTCAACGTCCAGCGGGTAGAACCAGGTCAGGTCCGGATTCGGGAGCCAGCCGGCGGTGCCCCTGCTGTCCGTGTATTTGACCTTGAAGGCGGGCATCTGGTTGGATTTCAGGCCCTGGCCCGTCGGGTCGTCCGGATCAAAGCCGAGACTGGTGCGCAATTCGTTTTGCCGGTATGTGCGCCATTGGCCCTTGACCAGATTCTGGGTTTCCGCGGCGAAGGCCCCACCGGCAATGGCCAGCGCGAGCCCCGCAACCGTGACCGACGATCTTCGCAGCAACTTCATTTCCCATCCCCCGGCGCGCGCCGGTAATATCGTGTGTAACACAAGCAGTACGCGCCCAATTGATTGGACCGAAGCCCATACCGGGCGGTTCCAGGCCGTGGGGCCGGGTTCAATACCAAAACAGCGTTTCAGCCCGTGCCGGACGGGCACGGAATTGCCAGCGCCACTCTCGGCTCGCGATGGCTCCGTCTAGAACAGACGGTCCGCGTAGACGGGACGGTTCAAAGCGCCCGTTCCCTCGATGCTGGGCGCCGTCTGAGACAGGATGCTCTGTAGGTCGCCGGCCAGCGCGGCCTTAGGTGAGTATTCGAACACGCGGCCGGTTTTCTGATTCACCATCAGCACATTGCCATTTTGCAGACGCTTGGCCATGGACGTTCCGGTGGTGTGCCCCCCGCTACCCATCAGGCCGTTCGTGATAGTGCCCAACGGTATATTGGCGACGATCGGCCCATTGGGGAACGTCGTGAGGATGGTCGCCAGGCCCGCCGGATCAGCGGGGCGCTTCGTAAGGTCGAAGATGTTGTTCCCGTCGGTCATTGTCACGCGCCAGTCAAAGGCGCCGTCGCCGGTTACGTAGCGGTTGAAATACACGGGTCGCGCCAGCGGGAAGCCCTTGGTCGGGTCGCTGTCGTAGTGCGCCTTGCTGAGGAAGTAGACGACCTTCCCAGCCGCGCTCTTCGCCCCGCCGCCATAGGTTTCCGATTTGCCACCCAACAAGACCAGGCTGCCGCCGGCCGTGGCCGGAAGTCCCGTTACGGCGCCGGACAGGGCCGAGTCATCGGATTGCACTTCCGCGCTGTTCACGGCATAGTTGATGACGCTGGCGATGGTGCGGCCATAATCCAGGCTGCCGTTGTTGGGATCATTTGGCTTATAGTACGCTTCGCGTTGAGCCTGGAAGAACTGATAGCCCTTCCCCGCCGGCCCCCTGCCCGCCCATACAAGCACATTGTTCGCCTGATCCGCGTCGTCCGGCGAGAACCGCGAAACGATTTCCAGGATGCGGTTGTTGCCGAAGTCCGTTATCAGGGTGTGCTGGGCCCGCGCGCCCACATTATCGTTCGCATCCCACTCGTAGGTTTCCCATCGCTGGGCGGACGTGGGGCTGCTGAGCGCACGGCTCTCATTGGCGCCAAGGAGGCCATACGGATCCGCAAACTCGGTGCACTGCCACACGATGTTTCCGGTGCGGTCCACCTCAACCACCCGGTTGTTGCCTGTGTCGCAGACAAGCGTGTTGGTGGAGTTGATCCGCACGGCCATCGTCGGCTGGTTGAGGGCCTTCGATACCGGGGGATCCAGCCGACCTTCAGCCCAGGGCGGGTGCTGCGCCCCGACGCCGGGCGATCCGAACTCGCGGTTCTGCACCGTGCTGTCGAGGCTCCAGATGATCTCGCTGCCTGTGGGGGAAAACTCGACGAGTCCTCCGACCGGCGCGTACGTGGATGCCACCTCGATAATGCGCGTGGAGTCGGTGATGAGTGTGCGCGGCGAATAGAACGAATAGAGGCCAACCGGTGCGTTCTCAATCAGGGTCCCGTTCGCGACGATCGGTGTTGAGCGGAGCGGCGCGCGCGGATCTACCGATGGATTCGGATACGTCGAGATGGAGAAACCGGCCGAAGCCGCGAGGCTCGGGTACGTGGCGCGGAGCATTTTGCGGGTGGTCAGCCGCCGCACGACGTCCAGGCTCGTGGGCAGAGGAACCGTCCAGATGTCTCCGCTGTCCGAACCGACGTAGATGCTGCCGCCGGCAACCGTCACGCCCGTTCGCACGCCCCCGCCGGCGCCCACCGGGACAGCCGCGGAAAACGCGAGCAGGTTTGTCGGATCCGAACCTTCGCCCCGTTCCGACTTGTAGTACACGGTGGGCGTTTCGCTCTGGACCGCCACGGCCTTCCCCGTGGTCACGTCGAGCGCCTGATAATTGACCTGCATATCGCCCGGCCGGCTGAAATCGATAGCGCCGCTGCCCGACCCGCTGCTGAGCGTGCGGAAGGTGATCAAGCCGCGAAGCACGTTTCCGATGTTGGTGTTGTCCACATCGAAGAGCCCGTAGCCCACCTGCTGGAGGTCGCCGGTGCAGAGGTTTCGCTGAAGGATGCTGACGGAGCCCTTCTGCGACGGGTCAATTGGCGAGTTCAGCAACAAACCGAACTTGGTGTTCTGAACATAGAAGCCATCCACGCCACCGGTAGAAGTGACCGGATCCCGCCAATGCCCGTTCGCAACGTAGAGGATGCCGCGATCGACTGCCGGCGTGCCCAGAACCACAGGCTGCGGCGTTGGCGGAGCTGAGGCGCAGCCTCCGCTCACGTACGATGCGGAACCGACAGAGTAGACGAAGGTGAGCTGCGGCGAGTTCAACGGCGGCTGATAGTTCGGGTTGCCGGTGACCGTGAATCCCAGGTTCTGCTGGCGCATTTCCACGCCCATGACGATAGGCGCCTGGTTAGCGCCTTGCCCGACATCGGAGGCCACCCAGTACATACCGCCGGCGGACGACACAACGGGGGTCGTCAGGATCTCCATGAACTTATTGATGTCGCCGACCACGTACGACCACGCGTCATAAGTCCACCGGGGATTGTAGCCCGCGAACGGCGCCACGGGAGCCTGGGGCGCAAAATCGTAGTCAGCGCGAAGGTCGTTTTCGAGCCCCACAGGCACCGGGGCATCGATGTACATGCGGTTGCGGTTGTTGGCCGTATCCACCGCCATTGTGCCGATGACCGGTACGCCCGAGCTCCCAACCCACACAGTCACATTCACAGCGGGTATGGAATTGTCCCGCGAAAAGCGCGTCCAGAATTTGCGGTTATTGGAGTCGCCGTTGTAAAGCAGCTTCTCGCCGCGCACGCCGATTGGGAAAGCGGTGACGCGCGACGCCTGCGCGGGGCCGTAGCCGGAGCTCGCTTTGATGGACAGCGAGGGAACGAGGAGCATAATGTCCGTGGCGCCGCTGTAGCCCTTGTCCGGTATCGCCGCGACGGTGGGTGTGGCGCTTGGGATGCCGAGGCGCGTGACGCGGACGCCTGCCGCTGTGCCCGCCGTGATATCAGGGTATTGCCAGCGCGTCTGCAGTGTGACCGGATCGATCTCCGCCAGCGCGCCGACGCCCAGGTCGGCGCTGGGGCTTGCACGCACGCCCACCACGAACAGGCGGCCGTTATACCAAACGGGCGCGGGGATCCGGTAGGTGGCCTTCTCGCCAGGAGGGTAATCTGTAGCCGACGAGGGCAGGTTCGCACCAAGGAGCGGCGGGAACGTTCCGAAGCCGTTAACCCTAACAGACTGAATCGTCGTAGTTGGCTTCAGTCGCCCGTTGGCGGTCCGGGGCAGTGCGTCCGCCGCGAACACGCTTCCGTTCGCCAGCATGCCATAGAGACGCGGGCGGTTGCCGAAGTCCCCGATTACGAGCGATGAGCACGGCCCTGGGAGTGGCACCTCCCAGATGCGGTCGCTGCTGGGCGTGAGCGGATTTTGAAGCCCATCGTCAGGGTTGCCGTCGCCGTCCAGATCGCGGTCCGGGTCCATGTCATACGCGCGGAGGAAGCCATCCGATGTGGCGGCGTAGCAGATGCCGTTCCACACCACGGGATCGCTCACAAAGGGCACGGTTGCGACCTTGTACTTGCCGGATGCCGAGTCGAGTTTGAAGTTTTCGGGGTACTGCCATTTGCGACCGAGCGGCGTGTTCAGATCCTGCCGGCTGCCGGACGCGTGGCGCGCGCCGCCGCCGGGCTGCGGTGATTGGAACCGGTACGATATCAGGTTGATGAGAAACTTCAGTTCGGGCGCCGGGACGCGCGACGCGTCCGATCCGCTGGCGGGCCCTGTGTTGGCGCCGCGCCAGCCCGCGCCCGTCGTCACGTCATCGACGCCCGGAACCGCCCGGAACCCCTGGGTCAGTTCACGCCCGAAAGCGCGGCTTGTGACCACGATGGCGCCCTGTCCGTACGTGGTCGCAGCGATAACGGGGCGATCGGCTATCGCGGAAACCACGGTCCACGGCAGGGGGGCGCCCGGGCTGATCGTCTGGGTTAAGGCGTTGTTCAACGAGATGGAAGCGCCGCCGCGGTTAAGGCCCAACTGGGCAATTTCACGGGCCGACAATGGGTTGGGAGTGCTGAGCAGGGCGTTGAGCGGATCGCCGGCGGGCCGACCGCGTCCGCCTGCCATGAACCCGACGCCGATCAGGTCTTCGTCCAGTGTTTCGGGGTTCATCGAACCGCCCGTCGCGTTGTCATACCAAAGCGTCAGTCCGGCGTCCACCGCACGCCGTAGTTTCTCGCGGTCGTCCACGGTCAGGGTATCTGTGGTGGAGTCATTGTACGGGAGCGGTATGTAAAGCACGTCGTAATTGGCCAATTGCTCCGCGGTGACCTCGTGAAGGTAGACCTCCCAGTACGCGCCCATATTCTTGTTCAGGCGCGGTGGATTACTGGGGTTGATCGTCAGCCCGTAGCGCGCGGCCATGATGCCGTCCATGAACGGTGCAGCATAGGGGTTCACGATCTCCCACGAGTAGGGCCGTATGTCCGGCCTGGCGTTCAGCGCGTGGAATACGTAACTGAACGGGTGCGCCCCGTCCGCGGCGGTGGACGTTATCGCCCTGCCATCCGCCCACGCGTAGCGATTCGCCAGCAACACCCCGCAGCGTATCGTCTGCACCTTGGTGTTGTAGGTATGCGCCGCGGCGAACAACGGCGCGGCGCTGAGAGCCAGCGCCAGTCCGATGCCCAGATATCTTGTTCCGTGCTTCATTATTTGTAGCCAGTAGTCAGTAGGCAGTAGTCAGTAGACCGGGAGCGGCGGGCAGGTAACGGCGGCTTGAACCCATGCTCATCATCCATGGAGCTAGGAGGCCTCACCGCTGAACACCAGATCCGGGCTCACCGGGAGCGCCGGCGTGGGAGGAAGCGGACGATTGAACCTGTCAAACCGCACCGGAACCCGCAGGTTGTTGTCGTACATATAGACCAAACCTTCGCCGCCGTGCACTCCGTTCGAGCCGTCCGGACGAACCGTCGGGGTCCAGCCCCAGTGCCGCGACCAAGCGGTCTGGAAATCCTTGTCCGCGGGCTGGTTCTCGGCGATCGCGCCGCAGATCACCACCCGGATGTCCGCCGGTTCGCCGTAGAACGGGTAGGGAGATTTGTCCGGGTTGTCCGCCAGGCGCCAACCGGCGTCGATAGGGCTGGTGAATCGGCGCGACGACGCGATGGCGTCGGCTCGGACGTCTGCCGGGTTTCCGTTCATCCATTCGCCCGGTATCACGAAGAACGAGCCCTCCTGGGCGTAGATCACCGCTTCGATGCGTATATCGAGGGGCGAGATGGTCACGCGGCTGAGCCACAACGGCTGGTTGTAGTTCTGCGTGAACTCCGTGCCGGTCGACGCTCCGACGGGCGGGGGGCCGAAGTACGGCCTGTACGTGAATGCGTACTGGTCCGGCATGGCGTGCCCCGTGATTTCCCAGGATGTCTTGCGGTTGTTCGGCGCCTGGGTCAGCGGGATCACCCGGTGCTGCCAGATATTCTCGGCGGGCGCTTCGGGGTACTGGCCGGGGGCAACCGTCATCGGCACGCCGGGCGCGATGAGGCTCCGCGATGCCGAAGCGTTATCGCCATACGCATACATATCGAGTTCCGCGGCGCCGCCGGGATAGCCCTCCGCCGTCTGGAGGAGCATCAGTTCCTGGCCGGCCCCAAGGGCGTCCTTACCGTAGGTGGTGGGGTTGACGGCGCTGTATCCACCGGTGACAAAGCGTTCGTCCGGCGCCGAAAGCTCGGAATACGGATTGCCCAGCGCGAAATTCCAGGGGCCCGAATCCGGCTGCCTCATGAAGTACGCCGTACTGTTCACGCAGACGTAGTCCTTGGCGATGACGGTGATGCTGCCCACCTGGAGACCGGGCCCGTATCCGTTCACGTTCGCCACAGAGGCGGCATCGCCTTTCAAGAGGTTTCCCTCTATGTAGGCGGTCCCCAGCGTGACGAACGTCAGATGCTGGCCGACGACGCGCCCGCTGCTGGGAGCGACCCAGTCCGCGGGCAGCTTGCCCTGCAGCCGGAGGTTGCCTTCGAAGTACAACACGCCATTCTGGAATGTCTTGTACGCGCCGGTCGCATCCCTGAACTGGTCGCCTGCAACGTTATCGTACGTGTCCGTGTCAACCAGCGCGCCGGTGTTGTCGAACACCTGGCGCAGCGGGTAGCGATAGCGGCGGGTGAAGCCTTCGGGATCGCCGTTTTCGTCCTTCCACGCCTTGCCGTCGTGCCGCGTGATGATGATGGTGCCCTGGCTCTGGTTGACTGGGAAGGCGGAATTGAGATCGCGGCTGGGCGTCGGGTCCAGGTATACTTCCGCGCCGGGCGGGGTGTACAGATACTGCCGCCAGGCGCTGCCGGGGCGGGACTCGGATTCGCGGCCTGTGCCGGTCCGGGACCATTCGTCCATCAGGCGCTGGTATTGGTTGTCCTTCTGTATCTCGCCGCCATTGTCAACGTAGATGCCCATGCCGAGGCCGTTCTGGCCGGTGTTCCAGGACTTGCCCGGCGGGACGACGCCGGTATTGCGCGTGAGCAGGCGGAACCGCATTACGCCCGTGCTGGTCTCCACATCATCCATCAGCGGGGGCTCGAGGCGCGAGACGCCGCGCAGGCGCCCCTCGGACTTGCTGATGCCGGCGCTGCCATCGCGATATCTGCCGCCGCCGGTTGTGAAGGCCGGGCTGTCGCTCGGAAGCAGGCCCAGAGCGTTAAGGGCGTTTGGCCCTTTGTCGGTCAACGTCACCTGGTCGCCGGAGACGTCGGCGGGCAGCGCATCGTGGAAGATGGCGCCGGCGACGGCGACGGTGTCGTCGCGATTCACACCGACCGTGCCCAGGACCGGCAGATACGTCGAGCCAGGCCCCATCGCTTCCGCGGCATTGAGAACGAGATCGTTCAGCCCGCTCCACATCAGGTCGCCGTTCACGCGAATCGGCCCGTAAATCCGGGTAGTGAAATTCTTGTCCGCGTTTCCGGCCGGCAAAGCGAACGGGTCCGAGCCGAGGACCATCGTGTTGTCGCTGCGATCCTTATTCGTCTCGTAGCGGGCATAATCCGTGATCCCGATCGGCTTATAGGCCACAAGCGCGCGCTTCAAGGGGTCCGCGTTTCGCCAGGTGGTGGGGTCATTCGCGTCCACCACGCCGCGGCGTCCGACGCATTCGATCTTGATGAACTTATCCATGTCGGGATAAACCATCTGGGAACGATCGGTGGTGCCGGTGACACCGTCCGCCATCACGGGCTTGCCGGCTTTGTCCAGCTTGACGGGCTGATACGAAACGCGGAGCAGGAAACGCCCGTTACCCTGGTTGAAGCGTGAGTAGCCAGCCTTGAGGTAGTCCTCGTCCGGGTCGCCGGCGACCGCGGGCTCCGGATCCGGGCGCCAGTCCGCTCCGAGGATGCTGTGCGTGAGCTGCTGGTCTGCATAGCGGATGCCGGCTTCGGCGAGATACTGCGCCTGCAGGACGTCGCCGCCGCGCGCGGTACGGCCGATGTTTCGCGAGATGAGCGTGAGGAAGATGCCGGCGATCAACGCCAGGAGGAACATCACACCCACGGCGATCACGATGATCTGGCCGCGCTCTTTGGTTCTATTTCGTGGAACAGACATAAGTTTATCGTTCAATTGGGCGGGCGCTCCGCCGTGGCATCCGGGGATCCGAGTCCGTTGGGCGCCCCGCGATCTCAACATGATTGACCGCCGCACTATCGCTGCGTGTTCCGTATATGCACGCGGTTGGCCACCGTCGTCGAAATCGAGCGGCGAGTGAGAGGGTCGAAACTGCGCGCCGTGAGGTTGATGTTCACCAACTCGCGGGTGAGGTAATCCACTTTGACCAGGTCATCCGGGCTGTTGTTCTGGTAGTAGTACGAGATCGTGACGCGACGGCCCTTCGGCACCGGCTGGCTCTGTATCGGGTTGTACTCGCTCGGATACGGATAGCCGACAATGACCTTCCCGCTGCCCGTGACCATGTAGGTCCTCGGCGGCGGCAACTGCTTCGGCGCGCCGTTTTGCAGCGCGATGTCGTCCGGCACGTCGAAAACGTCCTTCATGTCGCTGGACGAGCGGCTGTATACGACAGGACCGTTGTCCTCCTCCACCGTGACGACCTCACTGGCGGGTGTTATACGGGCTCCCGGCGGCGCGGTGAATCCGTTGGTGTCGTTCAGTGGATCGTACATGGAGTTGTTAATTTTACCCTTGCTGCTGTTGGCTGTGTCGTAAAGCGGCGCGGAAAGAGAGAACTCAACGGTACCCTTCTGGCTGTTCCAGGCAAGGACCCTGTTCTGCTTCGCCGGATCATCTGCACCGCCGGAGCCGGCTTTGGCCGTATCGAACTCGGACTCCAGGGTAATGGCTTCCGTGCCATCCGGCTGCGTTTCGCGCTTCTGATGGTAAACGACGATGTGCGGAAGGTACCGCGCGCCGGGGACCGGCACGAATCCGGTATAGGGAACAGTGCCATCGTTCTGCAGCCCGTCCCAGTGTCCGTACTGGGTCTTGTAGGTGCCTGGCCCACGGTTGTCGCCCACGGGGGCCGCCGCGTCCGCGGACATAATCAGCGGGTTGAAGGTCACCAGGCTGCGGGCTTCCAGATAAGGATTCGCCGTCGCATTCCACAGATTCTTCGGGTTGCTGCGCACGAAATCCACAAGGTCCATGGAGTCGGTCGGCATGATGGAAACCGCCCGCTTGCGCCACCAGTCGGACTGGCTCTTGCCGTCAACGGCCGTCATGTCGTAGAAGAAATCCGGGTTTAGAACCCACACGGCCTTGCCGTCGGGTGTCTTGGCTCCGTTCGGGTCGGGAAGGGCCCATTTGCTGAAGTGCGGGTCATACGGGTCAAATTCCGCGCGGTAAAGCGTGTAGAAGTTCTGCGCCCTGTTGCCTCCGCCGATGACGTTGTTCCACCACCGCGGGTTTCCGTTCGCGTCGCGCCGTTCCGGGCGTGTCAGACCGATGAAGTATCGTACGATCATCGGATGCTGCGCCCCGTTCACCGTTTGGTGCTGCGCCACGAGAGGCTGCAAAACGCCGCCCCCTTCGAGCCCGAGTGAATCGTGCGGCAGCACGAGGTCGATCATCGCCATCGGTAGCTGCCAGGGCTTACCGCCGTTGTTCACGTTGCCGGCGTTGTCGTATGCGTTGATGAAGCCCTGGCCGCGAACTACGACAGCCACACCCTCGCCGGGCGTTCCGCCGGGGTAGTAGTAGAACGGTTCGCTGTCGCCGTCCGCTACAACCACGTGCATCGCATCGGCGATCTCGCGGCTCATCACTTCCATCGCGTAGCGCGCCGCGTCCTGCACCTCCACGGTGCGCTTGGCGCGGTTAGTGAAGTTAAAGGTCGTCACCAAGGGCTGGAGCACGAGGCCCATCAGGATCGCCATGATTGCCATCACGACGAGCATCTCTATGAGAGAGAAGCCTCGGCGGCCATTCAGCGCTATGGTTATCTGCTTTGAATTGCGTCTCATAGGTCTACTTGCGATTCAGGAAGGTTTCCATGTCCCGCGATTCCCAGCGCCGCGGATCTTCGCGCCAGATCGTTCGGACCTTGAGGCTGGCGCCCTGAACGAACGTGAAATACGGATTCTTCCACGATTCGGCGGCCGTGTTGTTCGGCTGGAATCGGTCCGGCGGCGCCAGGCGGATGGCCATATACGGGAAACCGGTGCCAACCAGCGCGAACTCGGGCAGCTTGTCCTGGTGGCCCGTAATCTCATGGGGCGTGTTGTTCACGTCATTCCAGATCAGCGACGCGGCGATTGCGTGGCCCGCATTGCTTCGCGGGAAGATCAGGACGGCGCAGACATCGCTGGTGTCGTTGGAATAGCCGATCTGCGAGATGCCGGCGCCGGGCTGCACGATCTCTACGTCGAAATTGTTGTATTGGAGGTTCGCCAGATTCTGCACGCCCACGTCACGACGCTGGTAGTTAGACCACGCCTTGGAGACCTGGACCGCCCAATCGCCGGTCGCCTGGTAGAAGAACCGTACGTCGTGTCCACGGATATCCTGGTTCTTCAGTTCGCCGCCGAACGCCGTGTACTTGGTGACGGCCGCCGGCACGCGCACAATGCCGGTCGCGTAGTCAACAATGAGCCCACCGGCCGAACTGTCCATCATCAGCGTATTGTCAGTCATATCCAGGCCAACGACGCTGACTCCGGGCAGAGCCGGAGTGAGTCCCTTGTAGACAACCAGGTTGACCGCCGTGCCGCTGGCGCTGCCCAACGCGTTGATATCGTTCTCGCGGCGACCCGCCACCTTGATGCCGGGAAGCGTCAGGCGGATCACATATCCGGTCGGGTCCACACTTCCGGGGCTGGGCACTGTGCGATCCTCGTGGATCACGTGCCAGTCCTGCACTTCGTAATCAATGTGAGCTTTGAGCGGGCGGGAACCGAGGTTGGTTCTTACCGTCCGGTTCTGCCCGACCGGATTGAACGCGATGGTGGGCGCAAAGGAGTTCGCACTGTAGTTGTTCAGCAGGGTGAACTGGTAAGGGTTGAAGCGGTCAAAAGAGCCGGGGGCGACGTAATCGAACTTACGGGAAACCCGCTCAGAGAAATCATCGAGCGGCTGATGCGCCAACTGGATTTTGACGGTGTCGGACTGGCCACCCGGGACGGTGATGATCTCGGTGTTATTCTTGAGGATGTTGCCTTCCCAGTACGAATACTCGACTTTGAACTTCCGACTCCACTGAATGGGCTCGAAATAGAGGCGACCGGACGTGTAGTCGACTCCGTAGGTCTGGCGATCAAGGTTATCGAGCGCGGCGGCGAGATCGTCGCCGGAGAGGCCGGTCACGTCCTTGCTCGGCTGAGGGTCGCCGTAGACGAGCACATACTGGTCCGGCCACTCGGTCCCCTGTGGCGCGGGGTGGTTGCCCTGCCCATTGGGGCTGAAGACGATGGGCGCCATTTTCAGATTGTACAGGCTGAAGGCATAATTGCCGCCGGTACCGTACGGAAGCAGCGTGGCAGTGGGGATGAGAGTGACTTCACCCTTCACCTGACGCACCCGGTTTACGTTTGACCAGAGCCACGGGGAGTCGCCGGCGGGGATACTCGTGGCGTTGGACATATCGTCCGGATTGTAGTTGTCCCATACCGAGCCGTCAACGGCGTTCATCGCCTCGATCCCGTCCGGCACGTTGGCGGCATATGCCTTCCAGCGTTCCACTTCGGCCTGGCAAAGCCTGTCGGCAAAGGTGACGTTCCGGGAGTGCTCGATGAATCGGAACCCCTGCGGAAAGACGGTCGCCACGGCGAAGATGCCGATGACGAGGATCATCATCACCACCAGCACCTCTATGAGGGACATGCCCCGATTGTTGTGTTTCACGTTCGTCATATCGGTTAGCGTTGAAAAGTGGATGCTGAAGACCGAGCGTCTCCGCGCGGATTCGTCGTCCACCGTTCTTCGATCCTCACTTTGCGCCTACCTGCCAGCCGGCCCAGCCAAGGGAGTCATAAACATTTGTCTCATCCGAGGGCCGCATTTCTACGTGGCCGTCCAGGAAGAGGACGACATCCGTACTGCCATGGGGAAGGCTGCCCTTGTAGGACCAGCCGCTCGGGTAGTCTCGATGGTACGTACACATCGTAACGACGGTGGAATCGTCCGGCTGGCGGAATACCAACTGCCGGGCGTAGGTCCGCGAGCGTTCCGCCGGGGTTCCGCCTGCAAGAGGCAGTGAGCCGAGGTCCGTCTTCGGGTCCATCAAGTTCAGCACAGGCGTCCACTGCAACTGGTAGTGGCGCTCCCAAGCTCCATTGCCGGACCTCATGCCGTTGGTGGGCATGAAGGAGGCATCGTAACTGTCCCCCACCGCAAAGGCGATGCCGCTCTTATACAGGAGCGTGGATGCCTGGCTGGTGGGAGTCCACTTGCCGGCGCGCAATTCCTGCGGCACAACGGAAGGGCTGAGGATGGGCGCTTTTGTGCCTTCATAGGCGAGGCGCACGGCCTCTTTCTCGGACATCGCGCGCACCGCCGGGTTGTTCGGGCATACGAATGTCGTCGCGTTACGCACCCAATGCGGATAGAGGCCCCAGACTTCCGTGCCGGGTGTTCCCTCGTTCGCCACGTGGCTGAAGCCATACAAGGCGGGCGGGTAATAGCCGGTGTCGATGCGATACATTCGCAGGCCGCCGGCAATCGTTGCCATATTCGCGGCGCACGCGCTCCGGCGCGCCTTTGCCTGCTGAACACCCAGCACCGGGAATATCAACGCGGCCAGAACGCCGATGATGGCGATCACCGTCAACAACTCAATGAGGCTGAACGCCCCGGGAGCAGCGGCCGGGCGGCGAGGCGAAGGGGCGGTGTATGATTCTGCGTGCATTGTCATCATGAGCCCCTCGATAGAACCGCCGGACCAACCTGGCTGCTGGGTATCTTTTCGGTGTGGCCGTCCAGGAAAAGAACGATATCCCAGCTGTCGGGACCTTGCGCCAGAACCAAGGCGGGCGGCGACGCTGCGTAATTGTAATTGTAGCGCCGGTGATAGGTACACGTCGTCACAAACGTACCGTCCTCGGGGTTGCGGTTCAGGAGTTCGCGATCGCTGTCGGCTGCACCGAAATACGCCCAGTCACGACGGAAGTGGAGTTCATAGCCCGGCATGCCGGTCGGTACCACCGAAGGGATCTTCTTCTGAGGCGGCAGGACCCCGCCGTCATACGAATCGAACGTGTAGTAGGCGATACGCTTATTGAGGATCGGTTTGTCGTCGTAACCGCCGCCCGGCCTCGGCACTCGCTCGAGTGGCACGGCGCTTATGGGCGAGGAAGCTCCTTCAAACGGGCCAGCGAGCCCTGCCTCGTCAAAGCGGTTCGGGTTGTCCGGGCATTTGAACTCGCGGCGGCTCCTGGCGTAGAACGGATAGAGGAACGTGGTCGGAGCCGAGTCGCCTTCAATCAGAAAACCGTACAGCGCCGGGGGATAGGCGCGCTCATCGAGGCGGTAGAGTTTGAGGGCCTGCCCAATGCTCTGAAGATTGCTGAGGCACGCCGACTGATTGCCCTTTTCCCGCATAGTCGTGGCCAAGGGGAAGATGAGGCCTGCCAGGATGGCGATAATCGCTATCACCACCAGCATCTCAATGAGGCTGAAGCCACTCCGTTTCGTTTTCGGACCCCCCATCATGTTGCTACCTTCCGGCCGATGCGGCGGCCTCAATTCCCTACTCTATTCTGGACTTACGGCGCACGCCGTATGTTCCCGAGACGGCTGCGGGCTTCGCGCCTCAAGACCCAACCCCGGTACCCTACGCAATTCCCATCCGGCCAAGATACCACGTCACTATCGGGGCGCCGTAGAACAGAGCAGCAACCGTGCCAGCAATGAGATACGGGCCGAAAGGGATGGCGTGGCCTTCCAGGCGCTTGCTCATCTTCAGGATGATGCCTACGATCGCGCCGGCGCCGAATCCAATGAACAGGCCAACCAAACCACCTGCAAGGCCGAGGTTGGCGCCCATCGCCGCGGCGAGTTTCACATCGCCAAGGCCCATGGCCTCCAATTCCTCGCCCTCGTCCAGCATCCCCTCTTCTTCCCACTGCTTCTGCTGCGCGGCCACCTGCTTGCGGAACATAACATTGCCGGCCTTCGTGACGACCAGAAGCAGGAGGCTGAGGCCCACCATACCCGCGAGCGCCGCGCCCATCGAGGGCGCCTGACCGATTTCCGGGCGTCCGTACAAGTTGTCGCCAAACGGCCGGTTCGTCGTGATCGAGCGCAAAAGGCCGATACCTATCCCGAAGTAATTCAGTTCATCCGGGATAATGAAGTGCCCCATATCAATGAAGAACGACGCGATGAGCGATGCGAAGAGCGCGCATAGCAGAACGGCGTTGGCCGTGGCTCCGAACTGCCAGACCGTCGCCGCAAAGACGACCCCGGTCAGAAACTCGATGCTGAAATACCGCCATGAAACCGGCTGACCGCAGTAGCGGCATTTTCGTCCGGACGCCAGAAATGAAAACAGCGGCACCAGATCCGGCGGCCCCAGCCTGTGCTTACATTTCGGGCACATCGAAGGCGGCGTGATAATCGAGATGTCTTCGGGAATCCGGTAGATCAATACGTTGACGAAGCTTCCGACCACCGTTCCCATGATGAACGGAGCCAGAAGCCTCAGCCAGATCGGAAATGATTCGTAGAGTTCGGTCATAGTCTGGTGTCAGGTTACGGGCGCCAGGTATCGGGTCCGGGACCGGATACCTGGCGCCCGGCCGCTGATTATTCGCCGTCGCCCTTATCGCCGCCACCGCCGGACATCTGCGAAATGATGGACGTCATCGGCAGGAAGACGGACACGACGATGAACCCTACAATCACCCCCAGGAACACCATCAAGACAGGTTCGATGGCCGCTGTTAGACTTGAAAGGGCAGCGTCCACTTCGTCCTCGTAGAACTCCGCAATCTTGGTGAGCATCGCGTCCAGAGCACCGGACTCTTCACCGATGGAGATCATCTGAACGACCATCGGCGGGAATTGGCCCGATTTCTGGAGCGGATCGCCGATGCGTTCACCTTCCCGGATGCTCGTTCGGGCGTCCAGGATGGCGTCCCCGATGATGACGTTGTCCACCGTTCCGGCAACCGTTTCCAGCGCCTGCAGGATCGGAACGCCGGATACAAGAAGCGTGGACAATGTGCGCGCGAAACGGGACAGCGCCACTTTATGGTTCAGGTTTCCGAACACGGGGATCTTCAGCTTGAAGCGGTCATAAATCCGCCGGCCCACTTTGGTCCTCGTGAACGACTTAAACCCGGCGATGAACGCGATGAGGCAGACAACCAGGATGATCTGTCGCGTAGGAAAGCCACCTCGCAGAAGCGCCGAGAAGTTCATCAGGAACTGCGTCGGGCCGGGCAGCTGGTCATCCTTGAGCCCGAGGTCCTTGAACACCTGGAAGAAACTCGGCAGAACGAAGGTTGTCAGGCCGATCACGATGACAAAGGCCGCGAAGATGACGATCGTTGGGTAGGTCATGGCGGACTTGACCTTGCGGCGAGTTTCCATGTCCTTTTCTAGAAATGAACTTAGGCGCTGGAGCGACTCCTCGAGAACGCCGCCGACTTCCCCGGCTTTGATCAGACCGACGAAGAGGGGGCTGAAGACCCGGGGGTACTTGGTCATCGCGCGGCTAAGCGTGTTTCCGGATTCGACCTCAACCTGAATGTCCGTGAGAATGCGCTTCAGAGTGGGGTTGGGACACTGCTCTTGAAGGACTGACAGGCAGCGTACCAGCGACACGCCCGCGTCAATCATTGTGGAGAACTGCCGGCAGAAGACGCTGAGGTCCACAAGCTTGACCTTGCCGCCGAAGGTGAATTTCTTCTTTTCCTTCTTGGCCACGGCAACGCCGGTCTGTTGGCCCTTGGCCACCGCGGTGGTCTTCGCGCCCTTCACCGGGCGAACGCTCTGCACGAACGTTCCCTGCTCGCGCAGGCGGTCCCGGGCCGTACCTTCGTTGTCCGCATCCACGTTGCCCGTGACGCTCTGCCCGCTGGCATCGCGCCCGACATACGAAAACGTCGCCATCTGTGTCTCCCTCTATACGCGCTCAAATCTGGGCCAGGAGCGCCGGACTATGTGCCCTAGGCTTCCACCGCTCCCGCAATGCCGCGAAAGGAGGCGCGAGAGCCATCATCCTTGACGCTTCACCGCTTCTCCAGGTTCGCCAGCATCTGCGCCAGTTCGGCGCGATTCACGGCGCGACTCATTGCCCCCGCTTCTGTAATGATACCATCCGCAACAAGCCCCTTCAAAGACTGGTCCATTGTCTGCATGCTTGTTTCGTATGTTTTGCGGTCGCCGTGGGTCTGGATGATCGTGGTAAGCTGATGCGTTTTGTTGTCCCTGACCATGCTGCGGACCGACGGCGTGGCGATCATGATCTCCATGGCGCATACACGCCCTTGGCCATCCAAACGCGGCAGCAACTGCTGGCAGAGGACCGCTTCCAGGTTTGCGGACAACTGGTAGCGTATCTGGTCCTGTTGTCCGGGCGGGAACACATCAATGATGCGGTCCACTGTCTGGGATGCGCTGTTTGTATGCAGAGTTGCGAGCACGAGGTGGCCGGTTTCCGCGCAGGTGATGGCGGTGGCTATCGTTTCCAGGTCACGCATTTCGCCGACGAGGACCACGTCCGGGTCTTCGCGGAGGGCGGCGCGCAACGCGTTATCGAAGCTTCGGGTATCCTGCCCCAGTTCGCGCTGGTTGATGACGCTCTTGCGGTGATGGTGCAAATACTCGATCGGGTCTTCGATGGTGATGATATGTACGCTTCGCTCGCTGTTGATCTGGTGGATCATCGCGGCAAGGGTGGTGCTTTTGCCGGATCCGGTCGGCCCCGTGACGAGGATGAGCCCCCTTGGCTTCCTCGCCATTTCCTTGAGGACAGCCGGCAGGCCCAACTCCTCCAGGTGCGGGATTCGCGCCGGTATCAGGCGCAGCGTTGAAGCTACGGTGCCTCTGTCTCGGTACACGTTCACCCTGAGGCGCGCGCGCTGCCCCATTGCGTAGGAAAAATCAATTTCCAGTGAGGTTTCAAAGCGCTGAATCTGATCAGCCGTCATGATGTCGTAAATTGATCGCTGGGCCTCCGGCGCCGTCAGCGGACCGAAGTCCGACATCGGTATGAGTTCGCCGTCTACACGGAGAACAGGGGGAACGCCCGCCGTCAGATGAAGGTCCGACGCCCGGCGCTCGATGGCGATGTTGAGCAGGTCGTCCATATGGACCTCCCGCACGCGCCGTGTCGGTATAACCCCAACGCTTTCTACTTCTAAAAGCTCGTTCAAATCTCGGTCCCTGTGTTCGGTTCAGCGGGCTGCATCAGGCGCCGCCGGGATGGCGTCTGCCCGATTGCAGAGCCGGTATGAATATGATGACACCCCGTTTGACGCCGGGGGAGCGTACGTGGTTCCCCACGCGGCATCCGCTACGCGCGCACAAACACCTTCGCCCGGGTGGCCGCGCTCACCGCCAGGGCAAGGAACAGCGTGACAATGGCGGCGTGCAAGGCGCCCTGCCACGGAGTGGTCAGCCTGGCGTCCAACCAGGCGCCCAGCCCGCTGAGCACCACCACCGGCAACGCAAAACTGCTGATACCAATGTATGCGAGCAGCGGATTCTGGCCGTTGTCCACCAGCAGCGCCACCGACCACCTGCCCTTCAATCGCTCTATCAATAGCGTGAACGCCGCCAGCGTCAAGATGGCAAGGCCCAGAGTAACGAAGAAATAGCTGATGGTCGCGTTCGACTTCTTGATGCCGCCTTCATAGGGTTCGAAGACGAGGCCAAGTATCAGCCAATAGGCTCCCCATTGAAATGATCGCGTAATGAACCGTTCCAACTCGGTCAACGGTTTCATCGTCAACAGCGCTCCCAGCAAGAGCATTCCCACGGTGACGAGCGTCGTCGCGATCACCCACCGTTCCATCAGCCCGGTGACGCATACGGGCACGAACGCGAACAGCAGCACCGTGAGAGGGATCAGCCTCCAGAGCGGCCACTGCGCCGTGACGTGCTCTTTCGCCCTCGCCCTCAGCCAGTCCACCATCAGATCACCCACGATCGTCGCGGGCAGGATAACGGTCAGGTACTTCAGGAACTCCATCCGGTACAGCCAGGGAACGGGTGTGGCGTTCCAGACCGTCTGACCCCACCCCGGCGCGCTCGCCGAGATCTTGAGCGCCACCATCAGGCCAACCGGCGCCAGGCGGGCAAACCACGATTTGCGAGTGCATAACCATATCAGAGATCCGAAGACGCTGACGTTGGCAAGGACCAGGATAATGATGTCGCCCCGCTCGACCCATTGGCGCATGGCATGGTGGTTCCAGGCGAGGTTGGCGTTGTCCGAGTAGCGATACGTTGAGAGCAATACGAGGGCCAGGCTGACGCCAACGACACGAATGAGCCACTGAATGGCCTGCGGAATCGTTTTCGGCATTCGCCCCCAGATCGGGAAGACAAGCACGAGAGCGACGAGCGCCATCTTCCAGTCATGCCGCGTCGGCGAATTGGTGAATGCAAATGGATCCACGTGGTCGCGAAAAAACGCAAATGCGGCCAGCAGCACGCCGCGCCACAGGATCCCGGGGATGACGGACCACCATTTGGCCTTCTCCAGGCGGCGGCTCAGGGCCAGCGGAATCGCCGCGCCCATGCTGAAAATGAAAAAAGGGAAGACGACGTCCACCCATGAAATGCCGGCCAGGTTGATGTTGGTGACGTGCGTGGGAGGCGCGTCCTGCGCGTGGTACATCCACGCAGGAAGCGTCCCCGGAACCAGCCCGGAGAGTACCATAGCGAGGATGGCGAGGCCGCGCAGCGCGTCGAGGGCGCTCGCGCGGTTGTCCGGCCTTCTCGGCGCC
This sequence comes from Armatimonadota bacterium, assembly GCA_036504095.1. Lineage (NCBI taxonomy): Bacteria > Bacillati > Armatimonadota > Armatimonadota bacterium. The sequence continues at coordinate 76,262 of DASXVS010000025.1, forward strand.
CCCTGAGCCTGTGTGAGAGGGGCGTCCTGATGCTTGTGTCTTCTATGCATATTACCAGTCGGGCCACGGGCGCCGGTGTGCGAGGCACAGATGCGCGAATGATGGGCCGATGCTTCACGTCCTGAGGAAGATTTTGGCGCGCGTGAAACCGCTGACCGTAAGCGCCACCATAACGACCTCCATCACGCCGAGCAAGAACATCCCGTTCGTGGTCTCGCAACCTCTGTCGATGAGCGGCTTAAGCCCCACGATGAAAAGCAGGGGCTGGACCAGGTTGCTGAGGCCCGCGTAGGCGATCATCGGGTTCTGCCCGTTGTCCGCCAGCAGCCGCAGCGCCCCGGGCTTTCCGATGACGTCCATCACGATGGAGAAAGCGATGAGCGTGAAGCAGGCAAGACCGGCGCTGACGAAATAATAACTCATCGTCGCCGGATCCTTCTTGATGCCGCCTTCGTACGGTTCGAACAGCAGCCCCAAGATCAGCCAGAACGCGCCCCACGCCGCGACATCGTGAATAAGACGCTCCGCGGGGAGCGCCGGTCGCGCGACGAGATATCGAACGGCCACACAAATGACCGCCGCGACGGAGGCAACCTCGACGACGTGACGGGTGAACAACCCCCCTAATAACACCGGCACGAGGGCGAATGAAACGCCTGCGATGGCCCACCACCGGCCGCGCGACCACTCTGTCACCCCGGCCGGCCCCTGAGGAGCGCGCATCCACGTGACGAAGAGGTCACCGATGAGAGTCCCCGGGATCGCCACCATCAGCATGCTCGTGTAGCCCTGGTGGAAGAGCCATGGGCCTTGCGTGAAGAAGAGATGGTGCATATACAGGAACTGCTCGGGAGACCACGCCCAGATGGTCTGCACGAATCCCGGCGCGCCGCTCGCAAGCCGCACGGCCATGAGAACGGCCATGAATCCAACGCGCATCAACGGGTTCGCGCGCGACAATCCCCACACCAGCGAGACGCCGAGTACAACGTTGGCGAGGATCATAATGATAATGTCGCTGTTATGGGGATCGAAGCCTGTGCCGTCGCCCCGGCGCACGGTGTACATCAACCAGGCGGCCACCGTCCAACCGGCAATGCGCAGCGCCACACAAATGGGACGGGACCAGCCCTTCGGCGGGCGAACCAGGATGGCGAGCAACGCAGCGAAGGCTATGAGGGCCCGGGCCCACGTCTGCCACACTTCCGGTGCGCCGATGCCGAACGGGCGTATGTGCTCTATATAGATCGCAAAAAGCCCCAACAACAGGAACCGCTGGATCACCCCCCAACCGAGCTTCCACCAGGGCTCACCTTTGTCCATCCGGCGGCCCAGCGCCAGCGGGATGGCGGCGCCCATGCTGAAAACGAAGAACGGGAAGACCAGATCGACCCACGTGATGCCCGGGATTCCGGCGTTGAATTTCAGTGTGGGGGGCGGACATTGTGCGTGATGCATCCACGCCGGATAGGTCGCGGGCACGACGCCGGACAGTACCATCATCAAGATGGCGATGCCACGCAGGGCGTCGAGCGCCTGGACGCGGCGCGGGGGCGGCACCGCGGTGGTAGAAACCATTTCGGGAGTCCTCAAGGCTTACGGTCGGTGGCGGCGACTATGCGAGGCGTTGTGGAAAGGGCCGGGAAAGGATTCGTCCTTCCCAGCCCTTTCCGGTGATCGCCTGTTGCGAACATGATAGCAGATTGGGACGCCGGCCGGTCGCCCTACGAAGATGGCGCGTGCCAGAAGGCAGGTGTAATCCCATGAATCACGAGCAGGAACCCGATCACGCCTATTGTCTCGAGCGCATGCACTGACTGTGGCGATCCCTGTTCCTGAGAGATGTAGTAACCCAGCTCAGCCACAGCCGCGTTGGCCATCCAACAACCCAACACTATTTCAACTATACGCGTCACCACGACGGACGCCATTTTCCAGCCTCGCGCGATTGAGATGGTCGTCAGAATGACCGTGGCGCAACAGCAAATCCCGAAAGCCGGTACTAATACGGAGGCAATATACAACCCAGGCGGCGACACCACGGTAATTCCCCCTTTGTACAGCAGATCAGCGCACGGTCCGGCGCTACCTCATCCGAATAGTCGTGGCGGCCGTGTTGAGGCCCGGCGCGGACGCCTTCACGGTGAAAGAGCCCGTCTTTGTCCCGGCCTGGACGATGACCATGCAGTGGCCGTTGAACGCTTTGCGGGCGCTCGCCTTGTCAGATTCGTGGCTGCTGGGATCGCCGTTTCCCACTCCAATCACCTGGGCGGCGCCGGCCACGGAGAACGTGACCTGATTGTCCGCGGTCGGCACAACGCGCCCCTTTGCGTCCAGGATATCAACCGCGATGATGCTCACATCCTCGCCATCGGCCGTCACAGATATCCGGTCCGGACGCAAGCGGATCACCGCAGGCCGTTCGGTCGTCTCCACGAAGTCCCTTGCCACCGACGTTCCGTTGTTGTAGCCGCGGACATCGAGGCGCCCCGGCGCGTATGGGACCTGCCAGTCGACGTGCTCGAACCGAGGCACATCCTTGAAGCCGAGGCTGTGGCCGTTGAGGATCAGTTCCACCCTTTCGCAGTTGGTGAACACGCGGACGTCGATGTTCTGACCCTCTTTGCCGGGCCAGTTCCAGTGCGGCATCACGTGAGCAACGGGTTTGCTGCCCCACCACGAGAGGTAATACCAGTAGTTATCCTTGGGGAAGCCGCAGGTGTCCATGATCCCGAAATGGGAGTTGATGCACGGCCAGTCGTATGGCGTCGGCTCGCCGCGGTAGTCGAACCCGGTCCACACGAATGAGCCGGCCATGAACGGCCTCTCCGCGACACTCTTCCAGGTGTCGTCGGTCGCGTTATACGACGTGACGTAGCCGCGCTCGCGGTCGGTTGCGTATTCACCGCGTGTTGTGAGCGTGCTTGCCGTCTCGCTGGCGTACGCGGGTATGTTAGGGAAGTCGGCGTGAAAACCGTCGTACGCCCCGAAGTTGTAGTTGAAGCCCTGGAGGTCGGCCACCATCGTGATGCCGTTAGGGCCCCAACCGCCGTTCATCGCGCACGTGACCGGGCGTGTGGTATCGAGGCTGGTCACGACCTTCTTCATTGCGGAAAACATGCGCGCGCCGGCAGGCGTGCCCTGGCGGCCCTCCTCATTGCACATAGACCACATGATGATGCTCGGGTGGTTGCGATCGCGCCGGACCATGCTCTCCACCTGGCCCAGTATCTCGGGCGAATCGCCCAATTTGCGGTTCTCGTCCATAACCAGCATGCCGAGGCGGTCGCACGCATCCAGTATCTCGGGCGCGTACGGGTGGTGGGAGCAGCGGTAGGCGTTGCTGCCCATAGCCTTGAGCTTCTCGATCTTATACTCGTGGACGCGGTCCGGCAGTGCGACGCCGATTCCCGCGAAATCCTGGTGGTTGCAGGTGCCCTTGATCTTGACCGGCTTGCCGTTCAGGAAGAAGCCCTGGTCCTTGTCGAATCGGATGGTGCGAATGCCAAAGGGTGTCACGTACGTGTCCACTGCCCTGCCGCCCTGGTATACGGTTGTGACGACGCGGTAAAGGTACGGCGTCTCGATGGACCACAACCGGACCTTCGGCAGCGTGAATCTGTGTACCGTTTGCGTGCTCCCGGAACCGCGAAGCGTCAGCGAACTGCCGAGCGTAGCCACGGTTTGGCCAGGTGGATCCACGATTCGCGATTCCAAGCGGCAGAGTACAGACCGGGCGGCCTCGTCTTGCACGGTGGTGCGAATGTAGATTTCCGCATCCGGGCGCGCGGCGGTTTCAGGGCCGCGCACGTTGGTGGTTACAAAGGTGCCCCAACGCGCTACGTGGACGGGCGACGTCTTTACCAACCATACGTGCCGGTAGACACCCCCACCCTCATACCACCAACCCTCGTTCCGGCGAGCGTCCGCGCGTACGGTGAGGGTGTTGGCGGCGCCAAAGCGCGCCGCCCCGGTGATGTCGTAGGCGAAGCTTGTATAGCCGCTCTGGTGCCTCCCCAGCAGGATTCCATTGAGCCACACCGTGCTGTCGCGATACACCCCGTCAAACTCGAGCGAAAGGCGGCGGCCACGATCGCTTGCCGGAAGATCGAACGTCTTGACGTACCAGCCAATCCCGGACGGCTTATACCCGTGGCTGCGATCGCCATTGGGGTCAAAAGGTTGCCCCACCACGAAATCATGGGGCAAGCCGATGCGCTTCCATGCGGCGGCGGACATCTTGACGGACGCCAGCGCAGCTGACCCCGCCTTCGGGGCCGCTTCCAGCGACGAACGGGTGTGGATACCCCCCTGCCCGGCCGTGTTCTCCACCAGAACCGCGATGCGGTTCGGGCCGGTCGTCCGCCAGACTTTGCCGACCGGCACGTCGAACGCTTCGTCCCATAGCTCGTGATGGGCCAGTCGGATCCCGTTGACGAACACTGTGGCGTTATCATCCACGCTTTCGAAATGGAGGCGCAATGCGCTGGACCGCGGCCCACCGGGCTTTCCATCGACGACGGCCCGGAACCACGCGAAGCCGGTGCGGCCTTTGAAGACGTCCGTGCCGACCGGCACGGTCATCCATCCATCGCTTGACGCTTCATCCAACACCTGGGTGACGTTTGCCTCAGCGGCTGCCCCGTCGGCTGGTTTGGTCTCCCATTTGGCGATCGGGGTAATTACCCGACCCCCTTCGGCTGTGTATCCCGGCAGTTCGCCGTAGTGGAACCGCCAGTTGGCGTCGAAGCGCAGCTTCTCACGGCCAGAGGACGCCGCCAAACCGCTGGAAGCTCCTGCGGCCAACGCCGCCGCAAGGATGATAATGTTGATCCGCATTCTGCAGCCTCCGTCGAGAAACAGGGGAGAGGCATCCCGATGATGCAGCGCCCCAGAACCAGAGTGTTGTACACAGGCAGGCTTCGCCTCTACCCGCGAGCTGCCGCCGGGCGATTGAAATGGTCGTACAGGTACTGCGCGGCGTCGGTGTAGTCGTTGGGATTGTCGGCAACGGTGACGGCGAATACGCGTATGTTCGCGTTCCGCGGCAGCGTCAGCGTTTTCGCGCCGACGGCCGGAAGGCGGTACCTGAAAATGTAGGAATAAGCATAGATATCGTTCTTGCCGTCAGCGGTATGGCGATGGCGGCCAAGCCACGCGATGGGGTCGCGTTTGATGTATGCCGGTCTGAGGCCGTAGATGCCGCCAGGTAGCAGTGGAGCGTTGGGAGCGTCACTCTGGTTCCACATACGGTTGTACCACTGGCCGACGAAGCCGGACCAGTCCTGAACCCTCACCGCGCGGGGCCGGCCGTCCAGGGCAAACGTGCCGTTCTGGTCTCCGCCTTTGGCGGCGGCGAGGATATAGACCGAGCCGGACACACTACCGGGCAGGCGAATCCGTTGACCGTCGCACACCACGGCGTTCTTCCCGGTTGGACGCAAATTGAACTGGACCCCTTCGCTCACTACGGAACCCGGCAGTAGCTCCGCGGCGATGGTGTGCCCCTCGCCATCGAAGCCTCCCGTGACGGTCTGGCCGGCCGCCGTAGAAGTTGACAGGTTATAAGGCAGCGGAACGGGCCACGAAATCGGCGCGGGGAGCCGCACCACGGGCTTGCCCAATGTGAGGGCGAACGCCCGAGGGCTGTATTCCCCAAGCTTCACGACCAATCCACCGGTGCGAAGCGTGGCCTTGCCGATGGTCCGCTCCTCCCCATCCACCTCCCGGGCGGACACGATCGGCGCCGCGGCCGAGAGGGTGACGGTGGTCGGCGCGCCGTTCAACTCCTGAAGGCGAACGATGGTCTCGCGATTGTCCTCGGCCATCTTCAGGGCGTGGATCGCAACCCGGTCGGAGTTGGTATGAAAGAGCGAGAAGCTCTTTCTCAACCCGCCCGCGTGCCGTGGCGTCAGGAAGGCGATCAACGGCCGGTTCAGGCGCGCGGCCTCCCACTGGGTATTCCCGTTTCGCCAGCCGCCCGCGTGTCCCTGAAGCGCATATAGGAACTCATGGTGGCCGAGATCCTGGGTTGACTGATCCTGATACGAAAGAGCGCCGGGGGTTCGCAGTAGCGTGAGGCGGATGGTATGATCGTCCGGCTTGTCTGACGCATATTTGCTGTCTTCCAACACCGATACGCCGTACTGGCCCCGGGTGTCGGTGAGATCGATCCACTGCTGATGAACCATTTCGAACATCGCGGGAGTGTTAGTGGGACGCTGGATGGTACCGACGCCGAGGTTGTAGGTTGCGTTTTGGTTTGAAACCGCCATGGGGAAGGTCGCCTTGAGATTGCACCGCATGGTGTTCCAGTTGACCTCGTTGTCGAATTCCACACGATTGCCGGCGCCGGCCGCGCCGAGGCGGATGTGCTGAATGAACGTGGAGCCCCTGCTCCGACGGATCACCTCGAGGGTCACGCGCACGGGGCCGTTTTCAACCACTCGAACCGTCGCCGGACCGGACACGTATCCGAGCGCGGGCGCCTTCTGTTGTTCCCAATTCATGTCCCAGGCCGGGTTTCGGACGGGCTCATCGAACCGGAACTCCAACCGTGCGGGCGCCGAGAGGAGTTCACGCCTGGCGGTCTTGTCATATATCTTTGAGACGTCGCCATCTGGGTTGATGACGACACGGTAGCGGGCGTTTTCCAGCGTTCGCCGGCCCACCTTAAGCCCCGTGGAAAGCGCGCAAGGCGCGTTCGATCGCCGGACATCATAGGTCACGAATCCGATCGGCGGCGCCTTCGCCAGGAAGAGCACCTCCAGGCTGCGAGCACTGCGTTTAGCGATCTGAGACGGGACCTCTTTGCCGTTCGGGCCAAAAACCCTCACCGATTCCGGAGGGCCTTTGGCGAACGGGATCGTGGCGTTCACGACGTCCTCACGTACGATCGATAGTGGGTTGTAGACAACCACCGGGGATCCGGCGGCGCGTGTATCGAGCCCGCGCGCCACCGCTCCAACAGCTCCTTGAAGCGCCGAAGCCGAATGGTTCAGCGCAACGATTTCGTCATTCCAGGAATACTCGTATGCCTTCGGGACACTGGTGCCGGGGATGATATCGTGAAACTGGGCGCCGAGGATGAGCGCCCACGCTTCCCAAAGCTCTTTTTTTGGATAGGGCATCCCGCCAATCCAGTCCGCGGCGACGGAAGCGCGCTCCGCGGAATCCGCCAGTTGCTCGTTCTTCCGGTTCCAACGCTTCATGTAGGCCTGGGAAGTCAGAGAGCCCGCAGTGTGGTTGACGAGTTCGAGGTCGCCCTTGTAACGCGGAAGCTTCGAGACCTGTCCGGGAGTAAGGTCCCTGAACATCTGGTCGGCCGGCCCGGAGATGAGGTGAACGGGGCCGGAGCCCTTGACGCTCTTCTCGATCCACTTCACGGAGTCTTCCGTGGGCCCTCCACCCCGGTCTCCGGTGCCGTAGTAACGGTAATCGACGTAAGCGCCGGACTGGCTGCCGACTTTGTCGATCCGATTGAGCAGGGTCTGACTCTGGCTGAGATCTTCGGAGACTGACGAGTTATACTGGCCGGGACTGAGCGCCGAAACGATCGACTTCCCATCTACACCGATCCAGTTGCCGACGGTGAACGGTATATCCACCGATGATCCCCACGACAGCTTCCCGGTGGAAAAGCCCTTAACGCCGCAATGGACGAGGATGGACGGCAGGGAGGCCGGGAATCCGAAGCAGTCGGGCAGGATGAAATCGATGGGTGTGTAACCGAATTCGTCCCGGATGAAATGATTGCCCAGAAGGAGCTGCCGGATGATCGATTCCGGGGAGGGGGTATTGACGTCGTTCTCTTCCCAGGTCGAACCGTTCACATACCAACGGCCCTTGGCAACATACTGCTTCAGCTTCGCATAGTCGGCCGGGTAGTATTCCTTCATCATCCGGTAGCGATTGGCCCCGGTGAAGTTAAAGACGTAATCCGGATACTTCTCGAAGAAGCCGAAGTTCACGGACATCGTATCGGGCAGGTATCGCCCGATCGTCTCCTGGTAAGTCCATCGCCACTGCGTGTCCAAATGGGCGTAGCCGATATCATATGCCGTCTTGCCCTTCGCCAGATCGGTGGATTTGAAGGGTGGCGGAGGTTTGGGGGCGCAGTTTGCCTGATTGCCGCCAAGCGACACAGCGGCGATCAGAGCGATGGCAGGGTTCATCAGGATTCTCATATCTGTTGTCCAATCGGTATTGTGGCTGGGCTATGGCGTCTCCGGATCCTTGCGCACGAACCCACGAAAAAGGCCGGGCGCGATGCCAGATGCATCGCGCCCGACCCCTGGCAGGGGCGAAGCATTCGCCGGCGCCTGACGACTAGTGGCCGGCGGTGAAAACTACGCGCATAACCTCGTCCGGGGTAGTGACTCCTTCGAGAACCTTGCGGAGGCCGTCCTCTCGAAGCAGGCTCATGCCGCCCGAACGGGCCGCTTCGCGCAATTCCGAGAGCGGAGCGCGGCGGACCATAAGGTCGGCGATCTCGTCGTTCACGATCATCAATTCGTAGATCCCGATACGTCCCTTGTATCCGCGCCCGCTGCACACCTCGCAGCCTTCCCCCCGGTGCAGGGTGACCATCTCGTCCTCGCTCTCGGGTTTGTAGCCGAAGCGGCGCAGATCGTGGGCCGGAATCTCGTATGCCACACGGCAATTGCTGCATATCTTTCGCGCGAGGCGCTGGGCCAGCACGCCGATCAACGTAGCGGACACCAGGTACGGCTCCACGCCCATGTCGACAAGGCGGGTAACGGCGGAACAGGCGTCGTTGGTGTGGAGCGTGGAGAGCACGAGGTGGCCTGTAAGAGACGATTCGATGGCGATCTCCGCGGTTTCAAGGTCGCGGATTTCACCAACCATGATGATGTCCGGGTCCTGGCGGAGGAAGCACCGGAGAGCCGTGCCGAAGGTGAGGCCCGCTTTGCGGTGTACCTGTACCTGGTTGATACCGGGCAACTGGTACTCAACCGGGTCTTCAACAGTGATGATATTTCGTTCAACACTGTTGATTTTGTTGAGGACGGAGTATTGGGTTGTTGTTTTGCCGGAGCCTGTTGGTCCGGTGGAGAGGATCATGCCGTTTGGCTGGGTTATGATCTCTTCCAGAGCGGCCTGGGTTTCCGGGAAGAAGCCGAGTTTGTTGAGGCCGATGAGGACGCTGCTCTTGTCCAGGATTCGCATGACGATTTTCTCGCCGTGCAGGGTGGGAAGGCAGGAGACGCGGAGGTCATAGTCCTTGTTCTGGAAGTTGATGGCGATGCGGCCGTCTTGGGGGATGCGGCGTTCCGCGATGTTCATGTCGCTCATGATTTTGTAGCGCGACACGAGCGGCGGGTGGATGTAGCGTGGGAGGGTCATGACCTCCTGCAAAACGCCGTCAATCCGGTATCGGATGCGGACGCCCTTGCGGTCCGGCTCAACGTGGATATCGGAGGCAGCCTGCAGAACAGCCTGCTGGATGATGGTATTTGCGACTCGGACGATAGGAGCCTCGTTGACGAGTTCGTCGGCGTCCGAGGCGTCCAGTTGGGCCTCTCGGTTTTTGTAGGTGTCCATTTCGGACCCGAGGGCGCCCATGATGCTGGACGCGGCGTTGGCGCCCGAGGCGTAAGTTTGGGGAGCGGCGGCCACGCTGTTGTCCGCGGCCGGTGTGGGCGCGGATGGGGTGGCCCCGTTCTGGTGGTAGGCTTTTTCGATGGCGTCCTCGATGTCTGCCGTTGCCGACAGGACCATTTTGACCATCAGGCCGCGCGTGTGGACGCGCAGGTCGTCAATCATGGCGATGTCATCGGGATTCGAGACGGCGACCATGATTCCGGTTGGACTTTTTGCCAGGGGGAGTATAACGTGGCGGCGTGCCAGGGCCTCCGGGACGGCCTTCACGGCATCGGGTTGGGGGCGGCGGCCGGTGCTGAGGTCCACATATTCGAGGCCGGATTGTACGGCTTTCGCCTCGGCAACCTTGCGCTCATTGGTGAAACCCAGGTCGACAACGATACGGCCGATGTCGGTTCCCTTCGCGCTTTGCATGGCTTGGCGCGCTTCCGTCAACTGCCCAGGCGTAATAATGCCTCGCTCGACCAGAATGTCGCCGAGGTCTTTGCCCATTGCCATCGGGTAATACGTCTCCCTTCGAAATAGACTGGAACAAACGGCACCGCTCCACCCCAGTTTCTATGCGAGGGAACGGACCAGAGGATAAGAACACGAACGACAAACCGGGCACCGCGGCCCCGTCGCATTCCAGCCTACCGCCCTATTATATCAAGATTCGGCAAGGGTTTGCATGTTTGGGGGTTCAGCTTCCAGCATCCAGGACTCAGGATTCAGGAATCAGCATCCAGCATCCGGCATTCAGCATTCAGGGTTCAGGGTTCAGGAATCAGCATCCAGCATTCGGCATTCAGCATCCAGGGTTCAGGGTTCAGGGTTCAGGGTTCAGGGTTCAAGGTTCAGGGTTCAGGGTTCAGGGTTCAGGGTTCAGGATTCAGGATTCAGGGTCCAGGGCTCAGGGCGAGGGGGTGCGGGTGTCACGGTAGGGGCGGCGTCCTCGCCGCCCTGCGGCAGTGCCCCGGCATCCAGCATCCGGCATTCGGCATTCGGCATCCAGCATTCAGCATCCAGGGACCACCTTCCGCAAAAACGGGGGCGAGAGACGGCCGCTTCCGTCTCTCGCCCCCCGACGCCCCTTTGGTCCCTGGGCGCCAAGTGTACCACCCAGCCCTGCCCATGGTCCATCATCCCTGATCCGGGCCGGTTGGGGCATCGGGAGAAAGATCGATTGTGTTCAACCTAATGGACGGTGTTGGGTAGGCGTTTGGTGCGGAGCGGAAGTGATGAATGATGAACCGAGCATTCAGCATCCGGCATTCAGCATCCAGGGTTCAGGGTTCAGGGTTCAGGATTCAGGAATCAGCATCCAGCATCCGGCATTCAGCATCCAGGACTCAGGGGGCAGGGTGCAGGATTCAGCATCCAGGACTCAGGGGGCAGGGTGCAGGATTTGGGATTCCGGGCGAGGGGGCGCGGGTGTGACGGTAGGGGCGGCGTCCTCGCCGCCCTCCGGGACGTTCCGGGGCCCCCTACCCACCGATTCCGGGGGACCAAACGGGGAGGGTGGCAGGATGTGGCGCCGGCCTCCGTGCCGGCGTCTCGGTTTCACGGCAGGGGCGGCGGGGAAGCCAAGCATTGCAAACTGAAAAATGCAAAATGCAAAATGCAAATATCAAGATGCCTGAGCCGACCTCGTCCCCGGAAACCTCGCCCGCATCCGTGTGGCGCCGGCCTCCGTGAGGGCGTTCGTTCTCACGGTAGGAGCGGCGTCCCCGCCGCCCTCCGGGACGTTCCGGCGCCTGAAGGCGCGGCTGGGAAGAGCACAAAGGCCGCCTTCGCGGCCTGGGAAGAGCCCCCCCTACCCACCAATTCTGGGGGACCAAACGGGGAGGGTGGCAGGATGTGGCGGCGGCATCCGTGAGCGCGGTTCGCGGGCAATGCAAAATGAAGAATGGCGAATGGTAAGTGCAAAATGCCCGACTGGCGTAGAGCGAGCACCTCGCCTAACCCGCGAACGATCTCACGTTCGACCGTTTCGTCGCCGCCGTTCAGAAACACCCTTTGGCGTTTCTCCGAAGCCTCAGCTGAGAGACTCAGGTATCAAGAGAACGAGCGTATTATCCGGCTCCCAGGCGCCCGGCGACCTGATCGAGAATCAGTCCCAGCGATATATACCGGGGGCCAAACGGTGGACTCGGTAGTTGTCGGTACCACGTGGTTGAAAGGTTTCCGGGCCCACGAGGAGCCCCCAGCCAACAATATCCTCGTCCCAACCGATAACCATGTATGGCGTGTTTGGGTCCGTCTTGAAGAAGCCGGCTTCGGATTGAGAATTCGGCCTCACGATTCGCACCCATAGCTGCCCTCCGTGGTGCAGCCTGCGAATAGAGTCCGGAACGGCCGGCCCAGCATAGGAAGTGTCCAACCCCAAGTCTTTCGGCAACTTCGCTCGGGGCAGGTGGAGAAGGGGCAGCACCCACCCTTGAACGTCAGCAGCGTGATTGAGACGAAATCCCCAGGCCGCCAGTGGGTGGCTGAACAAGAAACCGGGCGACAGAGCAAAGCCAACTGCACCGGCCCCGAGGACCATCAGAGGAACCACGCGTCCCAAGAGTCCGCCGCGACTGGTACCATGGCGGCAGCGAGCGATATTCCGAACCAGCGCCTGAATCGCCACGGGTACCGAGACCAACACCAATCCGGCTGTGAGCGTTGGCGTGTCCAGCGGACCGGAGAGAGCACCCTTACGAAACACGAGCATAGTGTGCTCGATTAACATCGCTAATGGGATCAGCGCCAGCCAGGGATAGGGACATTTGCCCTGCGTTGGCTCTGATGTACCGTTGCGGCTTTCCTTGGTTGGGCCATCCATGACACTCTCCTTGTCCATTGTGCTGCCCGCGGTGGTTCAGAATACCGGTTTACAGTGTTCCAGGTAGATTGTGGGGCTGTGGCCAACAGGGCTACCTGGGTCGAAGGGACCATTTGTTAGTCGGACTGGGCCGTTACCCGAGTCCCGCATCTGTGGCTACGGGAAGCGAGTTGGCAACTCGAAGATGGAAGTTGTGGTGAATGCGGACGGATGCGGGCGAGGGCGCCCGCGCTACGTTGGGGCGGCATCCGGCATCCGGGGCGGGGCCGTCGCTGCGCGGGGGATGCGGGCGAGGCGCCCGCGCTACGTTGGGGCGGCATCCAGCATCCAGCATCCAGCATTCAGGGCGGGGCCGTCGCTGTGCGACGGATGCGGGCGAGGCGCCCGCGCTACGTTGGGGCGGCATCCAGCATCCAGCATCCAGCATCCAGCATTCGGCATTCAGGGCGGAGCCGTCGCTGCGCGGGGGATGCGGGCGGATGGGTTCGCCCGCGCTACGTTGGGGCGGCATCCAGCATCCAGCATCCAGCATTCAGGGCGGAGCCGTCGCTGCGCGGGGGATGCGGGCGAGGGCGCCCACGCTACGTTGGGGAGGCAGCCAGCATCCAGCATTCAGCATTCAGCATTCAGGGCGGGGCCGCCGCTGTGCGACGGATGCGGGCGAGGGCGCCCGCGCTACGTTGGGGCGGCATCCAGCATCCAGCATCCAGCATTCAGCATTCAGGGCGGAGCCGTCGCTGCGCGACGGATGCGGGCGAGGCGCCCGCGCTACGTTGGGGCGGCATCCAGCATCCAGCATTCGGCATTCAGGGCGGAGCTGGCGCTGTGCGACGGATGCGGGCGAGGCGCCCGCGCTACGTTGGGGCGGCATCCAGCATTCAGGGCGGGGGCACGGCATGGCGTGCCCCCTGGCATTTTTGCCGTTACCGTAGAATTCGCGCGGTGACGCTGGCGAAGCGGGCGTTTGCGGCGTGGAGGGCCATGGCGAGGGCCCAGAATTTGTCGGCGTGGTTGGAGTCGACGACCGGGGCGTCGAATCGTGCGTGTCCGGATTCCAGCCAGGTGCGGCGGACGGCGTGGAGTTGGTCCATCAGCGACCTGTGGCGCGGCAGCGAGAGTGCGCCCGCCTGCAACTGCCGTTTGACCTCGTGCGCCATCATCTCCTTCAGGCGGCCTGTGAAGTGCAGGCCCGTTACACGATCGGGATATGCGCCCGCCAGATTCTCGCTGAGGTTGTTTCCGATGCCGGTCGCGTCGATGCAGAGCCGTTCGACCCCGGCGATCCGCAGGCAGTCCAGCACGGCTTCTTCCTGGCGCCAGTAGGTCTCGTTGACCATGCTCTTGATGCAACAGACGGACCATCGGTCGCCGTCGGCCCGGATCACCACGATTTCGGTGGCGTGGGCGACGCGTCCGATGTCCACGCCGGCGTACAGCCGGCCACCCATTGCGGCGAGGCTTGACCACGTGGCGGCCATCGGGACGTCGCGTACGTTGTCCATGATTTCCGGCCACGTGATGAAGGCGTCCTTGAGGTCGACGAAGTGGAGTTCATACTCCTGCTGGAACGTTACGCTGTCCATTGCGCCGCGCAGGCGCTGCAGGACTTCGGTGCCATACCGATCCACGCGTACATCGGCGATCGCTTCGGCGTCGGCGGCCTCGGGGTCGGTGCACAACCACGGGGCGCGCCACCACGGCACGGTGTGCTGGGAGAAGCGGGACACAAGATCCGGCTCCGACAGCAGGCGCCAGAACATACCGGCATCGCCGTTCGGCGTGGAGGCAACGGTGACCCTTCCGCCGTGGGTGACGACCGGAAGCGCGCCGCCGTATACGCGTTCGGAGTGCGGATAGAACGCCATTTCGTCGAGGTAGAGGCTGGCGCCGGCCTTTCCGCGTGGCGCGCGGCATGGAAACGAGAGGAGTCGGCCTCCGCCCTCGAAGAGCATCTCGTAGGCGGACGCGCGGCGAAGGGGGACACGCATCCTGGGCGGCAGGGCTTCGTAGAGGTCGCGCGCATAGAAGATCTTCTCAGCAGCTTCCTCGCGGTTGAGGCTGACGAAGATACTGAAATGCCGGTTGGCGATGGCCTGGCCGAGGGCTTCCAGCGCGAACAGCCACGAGAAACCCGTTTGCCGCGCCTTTAAGACGGACCGCATGGGAGATCGGTCGGCGAGAAAGGCCTGCTGGTAACCGGTGAGTGTGTGCCCGGACCCACGAAGTGCCGAAGCGATCACCTCGTCCGCCGTCCACCTGCGCCGTCTCTTCATTTTGTTGCCTCCTACTTACTAGCCCGTTTGGAGGGGGTTTTGTCTGAAGTATTTTTGGGCTGAGGGCTGAGGGCTGAGGGCTGAGGGCTGAGGGCTGAGGGCTGAGGGCTGAGGGCTGGGGGCTGAGGGCTGGGGGCTGAGGGCTGAGGGCTGGGGGCTGAGGTCTGAGAGCTGAGAGCTGAGAGCTGAGGGCTGGGGGCTGAGGGCTGGGGGCTGGGGGCTGGGGGCTGAGGGCTGGGGGCTGAGGGCTGGGGGCTGAGGGCTGGGGGCTGAGGGCTGGG